>JACRPL010000001.1 GCA_016223245.1 Candidatus Saganbacteria bacterium
AAAGATTTTCGCAGTATTCCAGTGTTTATCCTTACAAAGTCCAGCGACGCCGGCGATATTTGCAAGGCATATGACATGCTGGCCAGTTGTTTCATCCGAAAGCCGGTGGAACTGAACAAATTCTGCGAGATGGTCGGGCAGATATGCCGGTTCTGGATGGATGCGGTTCAACTGCCCGGGAACTGATCCGGGAGCCGTGATGTCCCGGCACAAAAAATTGAGCTATAATGGAAGAACAGCAGCCCGCGGCGGTCGTGGGCAAGGTTGTCCGGGAAGTTCCGGCGGACGACCGGTTTATGGGAAAAATCTGCGGCGACATCAGGAAAATCACGATTGCCGGGGATTCACGGCGTTGACCGGGATAATCAGGGAACATCAACCATGAAATTCGGTTTTTTTGACGACGCGAAACGCGAATATGTGATCACCGATCCGCGGACGCCGCTGCCCTGGATAAATTATCTCGGGACAAAGAATTATTGCGCTCTAATTTCCAATACCGCCGGCGGTTATTCTTTTTACAAAGATCCCCGCGAACGCAGAATCCTCCGTTATCGCTATGACAATGTTCCTTTCGACCAGGGCGGCCGATACCTTTACATAAAGGACGATAAAACCGGAGACTATTATTCCCCGACTTGGCAGCCTGTCCGCAAAAAATTGGACAAATACGAATGCAGGCACGGTTTAGGCTACACAAAGATCGCCGCACTATATAAAGGTATAAAAACTAGAGTAATTTATTTTGTCCCGATTGATGAAGACCTCGAAATATGGAAATTAGAGATCGAAAATACCAGCACGAAGCCTCTTGATCTATCTTTATTTTCTTTTGTTGAATTCTGTTTATGGGATGCAGTAGGTGATTCCACAAATTTCCAAAGGACATGGTCAATAGGCACTGCGCACTGCGAAGGATCGACAATAATTCACGATACTATGCATGGGAATTGGGTCGATGTCCTTGCATATTTTGGGACATCGGAAAAAATAGACAGCTTTGATTGCCAGAGAAAGAATTTTCTCGGGGATTTCGGTTATAATTCGCTCGAAAAACCAAAAGCCGTAATTGACGGTAAGTGCACAAATTCAACGGCTATCGGATGGTCGCCTATCGGCGCGCACTGCATCAAAATAAAGTTAAAACCTAAACAAAAAAAAGTGATTATGTTCGTGCTGGGTGTTTCGCCGAAGATCCAAATCGCAAAATCCAAAATCCAAAAATTTACTAAGCCTAAAGCCGTTGAAGCCGAGCTTAAAAAATTAAAAGAATATTGGGAAGAAAACCTCTCAAAGATCCAAGTTCAAACTCCCGACGAAGATGTGAATACGATGCTCAATACTTGGAACCAATACCAATGTATGCAGACTTTCAATTGGTCAAGGTACGCGAGCTACTATGAAGCAGGTATCGGGCGGGGGATGGGATTTAGGGATTCTAACCAGGATACTTTAGGATTTGTCCACATGATCCCAAAAGAAGTAAAGAAACGGATACTGGAACTCGCATCTATCCAATTTGAAGAAGGCGATACTTACCATCAATATTCCCCGATCACAAAAAAAGGAGCCCTTTACGGATACTCCGACGATGCGCTTTGGCTTGTCCTTTCGACCGCAAATTATATAAAAAATACAGGGGATTGGAAAATACTCGATGAAATAGTCCCATACGCCAACAAAGATATTATGATGCCGATACAGATGGGTCATCATGATTACACAAAACTTAATACCGAAATCCGAAATCCTAAACAAATTAAAAATTTCAAATCTAAAATTCAAAAGGGCACATTATACGAACATTTGAAGAAAGCAATCATGTTCTCGTGGAAAAATACCGGCGTCCATGGATTGCCAAAAGCCGGGTTTGCCGATTGGAACGACTGTATCAACATGGAATGCACAAAAGTCGATGCCTCAACAGTTTTTACTGCTGAACTATTGGTATTCGCCTGCCGCGAAATAATGCCGATAGCCGCGCACAAGAAGAATAAAAAAGATAGGGAATCGTACGAAAATATTATCGCCCAAATGTCGGCAAGGATCAACGATTCCGCTTGGGACGGCGAATGGTTCCTGCGGTCTTTTGACGGCAGAGGCAAACCGCTCGGCTCAAAGAAGGACAAAGACGCAAAAATATTTTTAGAAACGCAGCCTTGGGCTGTAATGTCGCAGATCGTAGGGCCTGAACGCGGAAAACAATGCATGAATTCCGTCCATGATTATCTCGCGACAAAATATGGGATAAAATTGCTCGATCCTCCCTTTAGGTCATATCGTCTAGAGCTTGGCGAGATCACAACCTATCCTGCGGGACTCAAAGAAAACGCGTCAATTTTTTACCATCCGAACCCATGGGCTGTTATCGCCGAGTGCATGCTTGGGCGAGGGGATAGGGCTATCGAATATTACAAGGCCATCCTTCCGTCGGCGCAAAACGATTTAGCCGAAGTCCGCAAAACAGAACCCTACGTTTACTGCCAGATGGTCGCAGGGCCCGACCATCCTGATTTTGGAGAGGGAAAAAATTCATGGCTCACAGGGTCCGCGGCCTGGAATTTCCATGCGGCGTTGAGCTGGATAATAGGGATCAGGCCGGATTACAACGGGTTGCTTATCGACCCCTGCCTTCCTAAGAAATGGCCGGAAGTGAAGGTTAAATGCCGTTTCCGCGGCGCGGTTTACGACATAACAATTAAGAATAAGTTCGGACTTTCAAAAGGCGTAAAATTATTGAAAGTAGATAACGAGATACTCAAAGGCCAAACGGTACCATTCCACAAAGACGGGAAGGAGCATAAGGTTGAAGTTATTCTCGCGTAGATTTCTTTTCTCTTTCATTATATTAATAGCAATTTCTCAAATTGTTCTTGCGGCAAATCTATTAAAGAACGGGAATTTTGAAGGCGGGATATCAAACCGCATCCCAAAAAGCTGGGGAACGGAATATTATAACTGCAGCATTGTCCCCGGTTTCAAAGGGAAAGCGATAAAGATCTCAAATTTAAATCCAAGGATGTCGCTTGGCGCGCAGGAGATAAAACTTGATTGGAAAAAAACGCCTAAGGTGTCGCTTTCGGCGCGGGTAAAGATTGAGAACGTTATATTAGGAGAAGAGGATTGGAACCAGGCGAACCTCCAGCTGTTGTTTTTTGACGCGAAAGGCGCGCAGCTTGGCGGGTGGCCGGAGCTTGGCAAATGGAGCGGGACTTTTGACTGGAAGAGGGCAGGCAAAAACTTTGTTGTCCCGAAAGGAACGGTAAAAGCCAAGGTAATTATCGGGTTGTTTAATTGTTCCGGGACGGTTTATTTCGATGATGTCTCCCTTGAGCCTTTTGCAGACCAGAAAAGCACGGACCCTTATAACCTTATCGAGAACGGCGGCTTTGAGCTTTGGGATAAATGGGCTTACGGCGGGTCGAACGATTGGGGGATAATTTTTGACAGCGTCAAAGAAGGCAATGGGGCGCTTTGGATAAAAAATAATTTGCCTATTTGGTCTTTCGCGTCCCAATCCGTGCCGCTCGACGGCGCAAGGATCAAAAGGATCCTGATTTCAGGTTATGTAAGATCAAAAGATGTTGTCCCCGGAGTCAAGCCTTGGCAGCTTGCCCGCGTCAATATCGAATTCAAGGATGGAAAAGGCAAAAGGATCGGCGGATACCCGATACTTGAAGCTTTTTCCGGGACGTTTGACTGGAGAAAATCGGAAAAAATATTCGACGTCCCGCCTGGGACAAAACGTGTGGATGTTTTTGCCGGACTTCTTGAATGTTCAGGCGAGGCGTGGTTTGACGGGCTCAAGCTTAAAGCGTTCGATGCGTCCGAAAAGATCGTAAAAGCCGGCGGGTATTCCGTGACCGATACCAAAGGCTGGTATCCGTTCAAGCCGGGGCTGGACAAATTTGAAAGTTCCGCGATCGATGCAAGCCCTTTCATTGAAAAACCGGCAGGGAAGCACGGCTTCATGGCCGTAAAAGACGGGCATTTTTATTTTGAGGACGGGACTCGCGCGAGATTTTGGGGGACGAACATTTACGCCCCGTCGACCTTCCCTTCAAAAAAAGATGCGGAGACGATGGCAAAACGAATATCAAAATACGGGTATAATTTGGTCAGGCTGCACCATTTGGATGCGTTCTGGTCGAATCCGAATATTTTTGACCCTAACTTCAATGATACGCAGCACTTGTCCGCCGATTCGCTTGATAAGCTTGATTATTTGATCTTCAAGCTGAAACAGAATGGCGTTTACGTTTTCATGGATCTGCTCGTCGACCGCGAATTCAAGGAAGGAGACAATGTTGTTGATTTCAAGAATGTCGAGCGCGGCGCGAAGATAACCGGTTTTTTCAACCCTAGGATCATAGAGCTCCAAAAAATATACGCGAACCAGTTATTGACCCATCAAAATCCCTATACTGGCTTAAGATATGTCGACGACCCTGCAATAATATCAGCAAAATTGATCAATGAAGCGATGTTGTTTTATATCGGTACGCAATTCGGGCTTTCGCAGCATTATGTCGGCGAATTGGATCAATTATTCAATACCTGGCTTCTTGCAAAATATGGGAACCGCGATAGTTTGGCAAAAGCTTGGACCGACGAATACGGGAGGTCGGACCTCCAGCCTGAAGAAGACCTAAAGACTGGCGGCGTCAAACGCGCAGACACGCCTCTGCGATACCAGAGGAGCGGGGGAGAGCGGCGCGAGCCATTGAGGCTTTCAGATACGCTCAAGTTTTACGAAAAGGTCCAAACGGATTATTTCAAGGATATGGAAAAATATTTGAGGAGCATTGGCGTCAGGGTCCCGATCTCGGGGTCGAACCATTGGGTCAATGTTGC
This sequence comes from Candidatus Saganbacteria bacterium, assembly GCA_016223245.1. NCBI lineage: Bacteria > Bacillati > Candidatus Saganbacteria bacterium. Next base: position 4,855 of record JACRPL010000001.1, read on the forward strand.
GGCGGATGTCAAATCAAATTCCGAACTTGATTATATCGATCGCCACAGGTATTGGGACCACCCGCAATTCGGATATGGGACCAGGATCGTATTTGAAGACCAAAGTATGCTCCTAAATCCTGCGGACGCGCTTCCCAATAATTTCGCTTTCTATAAGGTCAAGGGGAAGCCTTTTGTAATATCCGAATGGAATTGCGCATTTCCGAACGAGTATAGGGTTGAAGGGCCGCTTGTCATGGCGGCATATGCGGCGCTCCAGGATTGGGACGCTGTCTTGCAATTTTCTTTCAACCATCCGAATTGGACAGCTCCCATGGAAGACAATTTCGACGTATCAGCTTGGCCGAGCGTCATGTCGCAGCTTCCCGCGGCCGCGGCGCTTTTTTACAGGAAAGACGTTTCAGTCGCGGTAAATACTATAGAAGCAAATATCGGAGACAAGGACTTGTACGGCCTAATCGATGAAGATATGCCGCTTTACGGCAAACCCTTCTTGCCGTTGATTTCAAGGACGGAGGTGAATTTTAACGGGTCTTCCGCCGGAGCTCCAGGGGAACTGGAAGCTAAATATTCATTCCCGCAAAGTAAAGAAATTTCGTCGGACACGAGCGAGCTCAAATGGAATTATGGGAAAGGCATATTCACGATCGATACGCAAAAAACCCAAGCTGTTGTTGGTTTTATTTCCGGGGGGATAGCCAGCCTTAAGGATGTTGAAATAAAATCGGACAACAAGTTCGCCTCAATTGCTCTTACTAGCCTCGATTATCTTCCGCTTTCAAGTTCGGCGAGAGTCCTTCTTACTGCAGGAGCAAGGATCGAAAATAAGGGCCAGCGGTACAATGTAAGCCGCACCCAGCTTGAAACAGTCGGCGCGCCGCCAATTATTGTCGAAGGCGTAAAAGCCAAAATTACTTTCAAAAGGCAGCCGAAAGCCGTAACAGCGCTTGACATACACGGCAAAACTGTAAAAAAGATAAATGTTTCCGGGAATGGTTTTGATATTTTGCCGGAAGATAAAGCATTTTTCTATGATATTGTCTTCTAAATTGAATTGAGGTAGAATGCTAAAATGCTCGTTTGGATTCGAGAGAAAGTAAGAAAGTTCAACAAATACCGATTTGCTTATGTTTTCGTGCTTCCGACCGTTGTTGGCATGCTCATCCTGCATTTGACCCCTATACTCCAAGGCATCTGGATGTCATTTCTCAATCTTAACCAATTCACCCTGAACCAATATCTTGGCGCGCCGTTCATTTGGTTCAAAAATTATTATGATGTATTGATCAATGTAAAAAGCCCGATTAGGATCGGATTATTCGACGCCGCACGCAATACCGCGATCTACACGGTAGTCGTCACTTTTGGGACTTTGGTAATGGGGACGCTTGTAGCCCTTATGGTCAACCGCGAATTCCGAGGCAAAGGCCTTATTAGGACATTGTTCCTTTTCCCATGGGTCGTGCCTACTTATGTAACGGGGCTCTTGTGGGGTTTCATGTGGCAGAGAGGAGTTGGCATCATAAATATTCTCCTTGTGGATATTTTCCATATCCTTCCCACAAAACCTTTTTGGCTTATAGGCCCGAATACGATCTGGGCGATAATAATCCCTACTATTTGGCGCTACTGGCCGTTTTCGATGCTTCTGCTTTTAGCGGGGCTCCAAAGCATCCCGGAAGAGCTTTATGAAGCGGCGGATATCGACGGGGCATCTCCTTGGAAAAAATTTTGGATGATAACTTGGCCGCTTCTGACCCCGGTTTGGTCAATACTTATCCTTTTCGGCCTTATATTCAATGTATACAGCTTTAACATAGTGATCATGATGTTCGGGTTCGGGGCGGGATTCCCGGGCGAGTGGGGAGACCTTCTCATGACAAATATTTTCAGGAACTCGTTCATGCAGTGGAATTTTGGCGTAGGGGCCGCGGCATCGGTGCTTTTGATGGTTACAATGATAATTATTGTAAATGTCTGGTTCTATTTTTACAGAAGAGTAGAGGCTGAAAACAGGTAATGATAAATATTCCGTATTACGTAAGAAAAAGAATTATCGATTACATGATCCATTTTGTGATGATTGCGCTGCTTATCGTAACATTGTTCCCTATTGGCTGGATGATCTACACATCGCTTAAAGAAAATACCGATATTTTAGTCGGCAAGATCCCTCTTTCGCACGCGCACAATAATACTATAGACATCAATGTTGACAAGGATAAATTATGGATATTAACATCCGACGGAGGCATAAACAAGCTTGACCGCGCGAAATTAAAAGAATTAGACCACGCGACAGCCCAAACAAGCAACACCCATTTTCTTACAGATAAAAAATACATATGGGTATCTTCGGCCAATCACGGCCTTCTGCGCTACGATAAAGACAACTTAAAATCAAAAAAAGAATTCAAATTGAACCTGCCTCCATATGACGAGTCAAAGGTCGTAGGCACAACGCTTGCATCGTCCGGCGGTAAAATATATTTTGCAATGCAGTATAAGGGCCTCGAAAAAATGGTCGAATTCGACCAGAACGCCCAAAAGATAGCGCGCGTGATAAATGTTAAAAGCAGGTATTCTCCGGCCCAAGTTCGTTCGCTTCTGCCGTATAATGGAAAATTATATGTCGGGCTTGACAAGGGGCTCCTTCAGGTGAATTTATCGGACTTAAAGATCGAAAGGGAGATCGATGTCTTAACAAAGCTTCCGCTCGGGGTTGAGAGGATGAAAGCCGTCGAATCAAAGATCGTAATGTCGGGCATAAATGGCGCCTATATTTTGGACCCGCAATCGGGCGTGATCGCCCAAAAGATATTTCCGACCGCGGTTCTTGGCATGGGAGTCAACGGATCTAAGATTTTTATCGGGAATAATAGGGGATTTTATTCCCTCGATTTCAAGACAGGCGAGAGCTTGAATCCAGAGATGCTTTTCAAGCAGGTAAGGCGGGACGGGACTGTTATCCGCGATTCAAGCTTGACTCCTGCTGAAGTGTTAACTTTCGCGTTCCGCAATAATAATGTATATATAGGTTCGACGTTCGGCAGGGTATCGAACTTCGACTTGAATTCAAAAAAAGTAGTTTCTTCCATGTCAGCAAGGCAAGGGCATCTGGTCATTTCATGGGTCAATTATATCGATATGTGGAAGAACGTCGATTTCGGCCTATATCTTAGGAATTCTTTCTTTATATGCGGGATCGCAATGCTATTTTCGATGCTTTTCGCGACTATGGCGGCATATGCCTTGTCGCGTTTTGATTTTCCAGGTTCCAAGATGTTATCGATGGCGATCCTTGCGACCCAAATGGTCCCGGGGATCATGTTCTTAATTCCTATCTATTCCAATTTCGTTAAATTCTCGGAAATTACCGGCATTCCGATAAAAGGGACATATTGGGGTCTTATTTTTGTTTATTCAGCTTTCTTTATACCGTTCTCAATTTGGATCCTTCGCGGATTTTTTGCCGCGATCCCAGTTGAGCTTGAAGAAGCCGCCCGCATTGACGGATGCTCGCCGTGGCAAGTATTTTGGCACGTAGTTCTTCCTCTCGCAGTGCCTGGGATCATTGCTACAGGCATTTATGTGTTTTTGACCGCCTGGGACGAGCTAATTTTCGCGTGGGTTTTGACTTCGGGGGACACCATGACGGTACCTGTCGGCATCCGTAATTTTGTCGGCAACTACCAGAACCGTTTCGATCTAATTATGGCCGCGGCTGTTGTTGCGACTGTCCCTGTCATGATATTGTTCTTTTTATTGCAGAAGCATATCGTAAAGGGATTGACTGCGGGGGCTGTGAAGGGATAGAACTCACCCCTAACCCCTCTCTTAGAAAGAGAGGGGAATAAAAGATATTTTTATTAAAGTGAAATTTTATAGATTAAGTTCAGATAATGATCTGAAAGGTGGTGAAAATATGAAAAAGATCCTAACAGTGTTGATCTTATTAATTGGTATGTCGATTATAAGTTATGGTATGGGCGGAAAGGCTCCATCGATCGCGAAGAAAGCGGCCTACCCATATACGGCAGATAACTTTGAGGACGGTAATTTCAACAAAGATCCGGAATGGTTCACTTTTGACAACATCATCCCGACAGTCGTGCGAAACGATAATTTTAAAGATGGGGATGCGGTGGTTGCAGCCAACGCGGGCGCTTATTCCTTGAATTTAAAGGGTACGGCCAAGGATTGGTATGTCGGCGGCTTAGGCGTTATGCTCAATATTGATGCGTCAGGCTACGATAGTTTTGACCTTGATGTTTACGGCAATGGGGAAAATTCCGGCACTTTAAAGATTGAGCTTTACGACGATGACAACGGCAATTCCGATGTTGAAGTGGATAAAAACTATACGCCGTTATACGACGACTTGTACTCTTCCGAGCTTAAAGTCGATTGGAAAGGGTGGAAGCATGTTTCTATCCCGCTTTCACAATTCAAGATCCTAGGCGGCGGAAACAAGACATGGGATCCGAACCTAAAGAACGGGTCCGGCGGATTGGTCAAAGTCCAGCTGATCACTCTTGCAACAACGCAAACGGGAGTTATTGATTATAATGTAGACAATATCCAGTTGGGCGTCAGCAAGTAATAAGGCTTCTTGGTTTTTTATAAAAGGGCGCTTCGAGATGATCGGGGCGCTCTTTTTAAATCTCGAATGGAGCAAAAATTTCCTAGTAAAGCCGCTGGTTGTATTTTTTAGACAAAAGCTTATAATAATTTAAGAGGCATATAAACGTGACACAATCTGAGAAAAAAAGGATTAAAATCAAAATCATGCCTATTTTAAAAAGACACGATGTTGTTAAAGCTGCAATATTCAGGTCATTTGCAAGGGGAGAAGAAAAGAAAAATAGTGATTTGGATCTTTTAATGAAATTCTCAGGCGTTAAGAGTCTACTTGACCTGTCCCGACTTAAAATTGAGCTGGAAAACTTGTTAAACAAGAAAGTTGACGTGGTGACTTATGCATCGATCGATCCCAAAATAAGGGATAGGATATTAAAAGAACAGGTGCCGATCATATGAAAAAAGATTCGGCAGTGTTTATCGGGCATATATTGGAATCGATTGACTTAATAGAAAACTATGCAAAAGGCAAGTCCCATCGGGAATTTATTAAATCTAAGCAGCTGAAAGCCTCGAGCTTTAAAAAAGGTTTGCACAAAAAAAGATCATTATAATATATCCCCGTCCTCTGCCATCAAATCCCTTGCCCGACCGGCAGGCAGGCTGTATACGATGTACCTATACATCCCAAATCGAATTTTTCTGGATTTCTCAAATTGCTCGAATATTATGCTATAATTTGTCAAACAAGGAGAACTTTATGGCGCTGGATCTGTCAAGCTTGGAAAAAGCCGTTAATTCATTAAAAATATCTTTAAGTATCGCGTGTTCCGACGAACAAATGGGGAAGATGAGCAATGATGTCAAAGATACGATAAGAGCCGGGGTCATTCAAAACTTTGAGCTTACATACGAGCTTTGTTGGAAATTCATGAAGCGCTGGCTTGGCAACAATTTAGGGAGCGCCAATATTGACGGCGTTAATCGCAGGGAATTGTTCAGGCTGGCCGCCGAATACCATTTATTAAGCGATGTCGACAAATGGATGGAATACCATGATATGAGGAACGAAACAGCCCACACCTATGACAAAACGACCGCTAAAGAAGTTTTCGAGTCCGCCGTAAAATTCCTCAAAGATGCCGAAGAGTTCTTGTCGAACATAATAAAGCAAAATGATTGATATTTCCGAAAATCATTTGGCGCTGGTCAAAGAAATACTTCACAAGTATCTTCCCGGGCAAGAAGTGCTTGCTTTCGGGTCGCGAATTACCGATAATATAAAAAAATATTCCGACTTTGACCTGGTACTGGTGGGGGAGAAGAAAGTCGAACGCAAACTGCTTGTTAACCTCAAAGAAGCATTTGAGGAATCAAATATCCCATTTAGAATAGATCTTCTAGATTGGCATAGGATCTCGGGTGAATTTAAAAAAATCATCCAAAAGAAAAATATTGTGATCCAATCGGCCGAAAAATAATCTTCCGCTTCAAATCAACGCGAATGGCAAAGCGGCGCGAATAGAAAAAGTTTATTCGAGAAAAAAAATAATCCGCAGCAAATTGAAATCCCCCTCAATTCCCATCGATGTATATCCGATGGCCATAGAAACAAGATTTCCAAACATCCATCGGATTCTTTGGAGCACTCCGAGAAGAAAATTGGTGACAACCTTTCTTGTCGTTTTTCCTGCTCTTGGAGGATTGGCTAACGGAATTTCTAGTGCGGTCAATCCGCCTAAAATAGAGGTATCCGCCTCAAATTGCTCGATCGAACTGTGCACTCTTCCGAAGATCCGGGGAAAAGAATTCCTTGAATTAAAAATTACCGGCGAGAATGTTGATTTTCAGAAACATCCGCCAATGATCGATCTCCCTAAAGAGAGCGGATTGAAATTTGTAGGCGCAAGACCAATTTCAAAAGATGCCGCAATTGCCGTAATTTCGCTTGTAAATGCGCATCCCGGGTTCTGGGATGTTGGAATTTCAGGATTTGTCTTCAAGTCCGCAATAGTTGTTGGCAGAAAATAGTTTTTAAAAAGTGTCCCGATGTGCTTCGAGAAGGTCGGCGAACTCCTTTTTATCACGAATTTTCAGGGCAGCTATTTTTTTCTTGCGCAGCGGCGAAAATGAGATTATAATAAAATCGTGCATAAGGTAAATTTTGAAGCAATCGATCAGTTCAAGCGGAAAATTCGACTAACCGGAGAACGCTTCGCACATATTCTTGAGCATCCCGAATTAAGATATTCTGAATCAGATATCAAAGAAACGATTTTGTTCCCTGAAGCAATAAAAGAAAGCAAGCATGACAAGAAAGTATGGGTTTATTATAAGTTCTATCAAAAAACGCCGGTCAAGCGCAAATTTATGGCCGTTATTATTAAGATCTTAAATGGCAATGGATTCGTGATAACGGCTTATTATACCGATAAAATTAAGGAGGGACGAACAATATGGCAAAGATGAAGGTATGGTATGATGAAGACGGAGATTTTTTAGAGATCGGTTTTGAAAGAAAAAAAGGCCATTTCAAAGACGTTGGAAATGATATTTGGGAAAGAGTAACGGAAAAGGGCAAAATAATCGGATTTGCCGTATTGAACTTTAAAAAAAGGATGAAGAAAAGTAAAAATGAAGTGATTTTACCGTTAAAAATATCTTTGCAGGCTATTTAGCTTTTCTATTCAGAACCCTTTATCTCGCTTTTTTCCTTTGCGTGCTGGCGCATGGGTTCGCAGGGCAAAGAAATTTTTTCCCGCAAGCGGGTTTCTGCTAAAATTCTAAAACCTATGATTCCTTGTTGCCCTCGAGATATAAAGTGTCGGAACTTAAATCTTGTTCGTTTGGCCAGCTGATAAAGTAGCCCTTATTTTTTACTTGCTTAAAATAATTTTTGTTTTTTAATTCCTGAAATACGCCTTTTTCCAAATAAGGAATTAAATTGAACGTTTTCCTTTCGCCATTTTCAAAAGCAATTGATAGTTTGTAATCATCTAAAATAAAAAGATCGTTGATCTTTATCATTTTTATTTCAGCCCCTCAATCTTAAAAACTGGTTGTCCTTCAAGGGCCAGCTTCCAATCGGCAAGAAGTTCTTCTTTGTGTATTTCTATCCATGCTAATATCAATCATAGCTTATTTTGGGGAAGTTCACCTTCGAACACTTGCCCGCTGGATATGCCAATAACGGCGCTTTGTTCCTGATACTCCGCGTGAATATGGGGCTCATGGTGCTTCTTGCTGTCAAAATAAAAAAGCCTGATTATTATTCCGTAGAACATTGAAATGGTTGGCATCATTTATTCCTCTGATGTAATTATACAAGAGTAAAAGGCGGTTGTCTACTTCGCGATTTACGCTAACACAAGAAAGCTTTTGATGAGCTTGACCCGAATTAAAAAAGGAAAGGGCATCGTTACCTTGCACATCAAGGAGAAAGTTGGCTACAACTTTCTTTGTTGTCCTGCCTGCTCTTGGCGGGTTGGCTAACGGAATTTCTAGCGCGGTCAATCCACCTAAAATAGAGGTGTCCGCCTCAAATTGCTCGATCGAACTGTGCACTCTTCCGATCAGCGAAGAGGAAATGAAAATACCTTGCCCCGCCTAGGGTTGGGGTCATGGGGTTTAATGAGACTAGTTAGGAACCTGCGAGTGAACCCTGCCTGCCGGCAGGCACGGCTCGCGGTTCCTAAAATCTACGAGGAAACCGCGACGCTTGTCCCGATTCCCACATCGGGATTTAGTCGCTGGTTTTCGAGTTGCTAACTGGTCTCACAATAATTTATTATAAAAGGGCGCTTCGAGATGATCGGGGCGCTCTTTTGGTATCACTAATTATCAATCGCGAATTTACACGAATGGGAGAGGCGTCGCGAATTCTTCGAATTTTCCGGATTTACTCTAATATTATGGATTATTATCGACACACTTGTAAAATTTTGATATACTCTCTACTATGACAGAAAAAGACTTTACTTTAAAAATATTATCAAACAAAGCCGCCGTAAAAGGATATGGGGTGAAAAAAATAGGGCTGTTCGGTTCCTATATAAAAAATGAGGCAACTAAAGATAGTGATGTCGATGTCCTTGTTGAATTTAACGCCAAAACCTTTGACAATTATATGGGGCTCAAATTACTACTTGAATCATTATTTAAAACTAAGGTCGATCTGGTGATCAATAGCGCAATACGACCGGAACTAAGAACCTCGATTTTAAGGACAGTTAAATATGTCAAGGAAATATAATACTTATCTCAACGATATGTTGTCGTCGATCAAGAAAATTGACGGCTATATAAGAGGATTAAGCCTTAAGGATTTTAAGGCGAATGAGATGGTTGTCGATGCGGTTATAAGGAATCTTGAAATATTGGGGGAGGCGTCAAAAAATATACCCAATGATATCAAAAAGAAACATAAGGATGTAGAGTGGAAGAAGATTGCAGGATTAAGAGATATTTTGATCCATGCTTACTTCGGAATTGATTTTGACATCTTATGGGACATTCTTCAAAATAAACTACCGGGACTAAAACAAGCCTTAAAAAAGATATTCGCTTAAATTTATTTAATATTCGCTAAATTCGCGAAAACTCCGGAAATTCGATTATTAGAGACGATATCCCTTTCGAGTTTATTTAGAAAAAAATAATTTGCAATAAATTGAAATCCCCCCCAATTCCCATCGATATATTCCGATGGCAATAATATCCTCGAGATATCCAGGCGTGCCTAATTTTTCTAAAAATAATTTTTCAAAAGTGAAATTTCCAAAAATAACTAACGATAATAACATAGACGAGAATGAAATGTCAAATGACAAATTTGGGAGGAAAATAATTATGGTTTCATTTAATAGAATTTTAGGAGTGCGTTCAGCGGTTCAACCGTTGCGCATGGACACGGTTGAAACTCGCAGAGGTTTTTTGGGGCAAGTATTGCGTTTTGGAGCTGGGAGTGCGATTGCCGCAGGAATTGGCGCGCCGATATTTAATTTGGCTGGATGCGGGAGCGATAATGTTGATTGTGTAAGAAGCGTAGGAATAACTAATGGCACAATTGTCAGAGACCTCATGAAAAAAGCAACCATGTCCATTTCCGGCGGCAAAATACGATTTACCGCGGAGATCCCAATGCAAGGCAGGCTTGATGAGCTTGCGCTTGACGGCGAACTCCAATTAGCATTATCTTCAGGCAATACCCTTTTAGGGATCGATAAAGACGGCAACTTTGTGCAAAGACAGCCAAGCGATATTGATTTTGGAGCATGCGGCAAAAATATTACAAAAGACTGCTCGCCATTTGCTGGTACAAGCGGGTTGGTCCCAATTGGATTGATAAAAACAGTCAGGCTTCCTGAAAATATCGCGCAGGATAAACAGGAAGCCCTAAAATACGCGGTTGGCGGTAAAATACTGCAGGGGATAGGCGAAGCCGGCAACGATCCCGAGGGAAGGCAAATTACGGCCGTATTTAAACGCATGACGATCGCTGTTTATGAGGATAAGAACTTGGTACAAAAGCCGGTTTTTAAGCTTGGGAATCAATTGGTTGTTGAATTAAAAGCCAAGGACTGCGCGAGCGACGATTTTGACAAATGCGCCTCAAATCTCAAATTTTTCAAAGTCAATCCCGATGGCACATATTCCGAAACGGAAGTTGTTGTTAAAAACAGGGCCGATCTAATTGAAGCATTTTCATATTATAGGATATATCCCGGGAGCAAAGAAGAGCCCGCAAAATTCGGAATGTATTGGGATTTGAACGCCGATGGGACCCCAAAGCCTGATCCTAGCCTTGCGGAGAAGGATTTTAAGGTTTTACTCGATTATAAAGATCCAAATAATAAGGATGATAAAGGCCTGACTGCGGAGCAATTGTTTTATAAAGGAAGACAAGATTACGCTTATGATGTCGCGCCGATCGCTAAAGATGTTAAGGCAAAAGAAATCCCGGTATCTTTCAAGGTTAAAATCGTTGACTTAAGGATGCCTGCTGAAGCGGACGAATATCTAACGCCTGCCGGTGCGGAGCCGCTTGCTTCCGCCGACCCAAAGGCCCCGATCGTAATTCCCCGAAAATATTATTCAAATGGAGATTTCAATTTTAAGCTTGTTCTTGAATTCGCAGGTGCGGATGCGATAGGGCAATTATTAATGCAGGAACTTTATTATGCCGCGGCCATAAAGGCTAAAGCAAAGATTGCAAATGTTCCCGAAGAAAATTGCTGAAAATAATTAACGGAGGAAAAAGATGAAGAGATTTATTGTCTTATTTTTATTGTTGATAGGAGTTTTGGTTGTGCCGGCTTTAGCCGCAATTTCTGATCCGGTAAGTTCTGTTGTTTCAGCAGATAAGCATCTTTATGTGCCGAATCAAGCCACAAATCAAATTCTTATTTATGATGCTTCAAAAGACCCTGCAGTATTGCAAGCGACAATTAATCTTTCCGGATCTCCTCGCGGACTTGCTTTAAGCCCTGATGGATCAAAGCTTTATGTTTCTACAACAACAAATGCATATTTAAATGAATATAACGTGGCAACTGGCGCATTAACCGCGACTTTTACAGGGACCGCGTTATCGGCTCCGCGCCAAATTGCCGTATCTCCAGATGGGGCTCAAATTTATTTAGTTGATAGCTTGGCTAACAGCATAAAAGTATTCAGCACATCAACACATGCTTACATAGCATCGGCATCTGTTAATGTTGGGGTTTCGGGACTTTACGGTATCGCTGTTAGCTCCGACAACAGCATGCTTGCAGTAACGCAAAGGGCCAATCCGGGCAGTATATATGTATATAACATTATACATAAGGCAGATGGCACATTGTCTCTAACTGCAAAAGCTGGATCGCCGATCAATGCCCAGTTATCATCGCTTGTGTATCCAAGCTTTGTGGCATTTTCCGCGCAAAACGACAGGATCTTTGCCCGGGTTTCGCAATATGCGGAGCCTTATGTCGATCTTTTAATTTATGATGCAGGCAACTTCAGCGTGTATAGTTCGCTTTCATTAATACCATCGAACGAATCCGATCCGCTAAACCAATTTGGCGAAACTATGGCGATCTCATCTAATGGCCAATATTTATATTTGACGCAATATAGGACATCGACCGATGAAGGCGAAACAGCGGCAAATAAGAATAAAGTCCATGCATATAAGATATCTACGCTTCAAAAAGTCGGGACGGATTGGGCCCCGCGAACTGATTGGAAGCTCAACTTGTACAGCGCGACAAACATATCCGGCATTGACGGCATTATACAGCCAAATATCCCGCCATCGATCGATGGCGCATGCGCTGTTGCAGATGGGTCAAGGGTTTGGTTTACATCATCTGAAGACGGCCATAAGGGATATTCAAAATGGACAGGGTTTACAAATTCTCAAACGGGAAATTTAGATACCCCGATCCCGGGAGCGCCGACGATTAAAGAGCCAAATTCAAGCAATGCTTTAAGTTTCGCGGGCCCGATTGTTTGGTCTGGCAGCGGCCCATATTTTAACGTGAATTATAAGGCAACTGATGAGTCCGTTTGGACGCAAATTGAAGTTTATACTTCCAATACTCAAAAAGTCCTGCCTGCAGAGCTGCAGTCGAATAAATTTTATGTAATAAGCGCTAGGATGAATAACGGGACAAATTGGGGGCCTTATGCCTATTCGGTGCCGTTCAAGAAAGCCGGTCCGATAATTTCCGAGATAGTCGGGACAAAAAAGGAGGCTAATAACAATACCGTTGAATTCCCGGTTAAAAATTCTTCCAACGACAATTATGACCTGAATATTTACGAAACATACAAGATCAAAGGCAGCGGGTTTGGCAATGTCGATCTGGAAAACTTTGACGATAAAGCATTCCAGATCAGGCTTAAATTGCAGAAGAATACCGACTTGATCATTCCTAAGGACAAAATATATTCATGGAGCAATACGGGGATTTCTTTTGGCGTGCCAAAAAGGGATGCGGGCAAAATGGACCTTTGGATATTAAAGGATTGGGATTTGACCGTAAGGGCAATCTCTGTGGATTCCACTTCAGTAAAAGTAAATATTTTGCCGTCGATCAATACGATTACGCCGGTTTCTGGGCCGGCTGAAGGGAAAGTTGTAATAAAAGGCGCGTTTACGACTGCATATTATGCGACTCCTGAAGTAGGTTTTGCAGATTGGAGCAACCCCATTGTCAATGCGAAAGATGTTGGGTTTGTTTCCGGAGGGGACACTGATGATACTTTGACGCTTACTGTTCCTCAAGGATTGAAAGAAACAGACTATATACTTATGGTTACACAGCTTGGGCTTTCGACTGTACATTATACGGGCAAATGGGATACGCCAACATTGTTTAAAGTAGTTCCACCGGGGACAAACCAGCCTACGCCTGTGATCAACAGGCTATATGTCGATACTGATACAAGTGAATCCGGAAGCAAATGGGAGATAACGACCGAAGCTGTTGTTTATGACCATGTGAAGATCGCAGGTACAGGATTTTTAGGTACAAGCCCTGCGCTTAATGACGGGGAAAGAGCCAGCGACCTATTCAATGTAGCAATTGCAACTTATAAAATAAGGGACGACAAGGGCGATAATGGGCTTCAAGTTTACGGGTGGACCGATACCGAAATTGATTTCGGCATACCAAGAAGGATTGGGACGGACAGGTTCATCGAATCGGGCCCAAACAGCATTGTTGTGACCGCAAACGGCAAGCAATCAAATCCCGTAACGCTTAATATTAAGCCTAGGGTTTATTCTGTTGATCCAACTTCAGGCCCTAAAGGGGCGCTTGTCAAGGTAAAAGGGACGGCGCTTAAAAAAGTTTCAGGCTCCGTTTCAGTTGTTTTCAGCGGGACATTATACGGCACAGATGATGCAGGCGAAGGGAGCTTTAACCGCGAGCAGGGCAACGATCCCGATGGCACTGACGGCAACGATATTATTACAGTATCTTTTCAGCCTAAATCATCCAGGCCTGAACCAAAGCAGGTTACAGCAAATGTCAACGGATTTTCAAGCAACAGCGATGTTATATTTACGCTTACCTCTGCGCCAGCGGCGGCAATAGCCCAAGTCCAAGTTAAAGATGATGCCTTAAGCATGCCTTATACAACTCAAAATTGGGGATATGTTTATAGCTATGTAAAACTTACCGGTGAGAGCTTTGGCGCAACGCAAGGAACAGGATCTATAAAGATCGGCGGCGTTATTGTGCCTGCTACAAATACTGATGGCACGCCAAATATATATTGGGGTGATAAGACGATTGAATTTGGTATACCACGCTCTGTTTCAGGCGCATATGTTGAATCAGGGCCTGCGACAATTGAACTTACAACGGGTTCTGGCGCAAAATTGACGAATGCGTTTACAATTAAACCTAAGATATTTAGCGTTTCTCCTAACTCAGGAGCATTTGGTACAAATGTTGAAGTATCAGGCGTAGCCTTGGGCCCAGAAAAAACACCAATAACCGTAAATTTCGGGGTTATCCCTTTAACAGCAACAGTTACAACAAGAGTAGCTGATCAGCCGGGAAATAACGGATCTGACAAAATTACTCTTTCTTCACCTTTGGGAACTCCTGGGGTAACCGTTAACGTATACGTTTCCAAAGGAACCGGATTAGACAGCAATAGCAAGGATTTCACATATTTAGCTGTAGGGGCGCCGACAGTAACAACGATCATCCCGAACGCCGCACCGAATTCGAAAGATATCGATGTTGTGATAAATGGATCAAAATTAAGCGGTGCAACGGTTACTTTAAATTTTCCTGGGAAATCATCGGATATCACAGGGAAAGTCGATGCCGTAAAATCTACCGCAACAACTCTTTATGTTAATTTGCCGATAACTGGCAAAACAGCTGGCAAATATGATGTTGTGGTTTCAAATGGCACTCCTACAACCGTATCAAAAGGATTTACGGTGCTTGATTCTACAATACCGGGGAATGAAACCTCACAGGTAATAGATGGCTTTGAGGGAACTGAAATTAAAGAATATGTATCATTTGACAAGGGGACTCCTCCTGATCCCAATGCCGGGAATATAGCTGTGCCATTCTTTTATAAAACAGATAAAGCAAACATATATGAAGGAGACCAATCGGCAAATATTGCTTACAACGATGAAAAGCTTTATCGTGGATATAATGGAAACTTAATGGCAAAACAAGACGTTTCATCTTTTTCGAGCATTGCATTTATGGTAAAAGGGGATGGTTCTGTCGGAAAAATTAAGGTGCAGATTGCAACAAAAAATGATAAAGGCGACACAAAAAACTTTGGAGCCGACGCGGCAAAAAATCCAAAGTATTCATTTTCTTTAAGCGATCCTACGAAATGGAGCAAATCTACTATTCCATTTTCGGATTTAGTTGAAATTGATTCACAAGCTAATCCAATTGCTGGCGGGATAACATTTGACAAGGTAAAATCAACTTATCTTATAACGGATTATCAAGTGGTTTTCACGGGAGCGAATACGACCGTGCAAAACGGAGTATTTGTGGACCTTGTTGCGGCCGGCGGATATACGGCGCCTGTTGTGGGCGAACCAGGGAAAATAGATATCAAGCTTAATCCGGCAGGAATGGGGAACAAGCATTGGGTATCTGTCCCTTACAGCAATCCTTATGTATCATTAGCCGATATAATAAAAGAGATCAATAGTATTCCTGATATAACTACCGGAGCAGGGCTTACGACGCCTCCGACAGTCTGTGATTATATTGCGCGATTCAATCCTGCTACGCAAAAGTATGAGTCTGTATATTGGAGCCCGTTTGACCCAAGCGACATTTCGAAGGGTGTCTGGAGTTCGGATACTGATGATCCCAAT
>JACRPL010000002.1 GCA_016223245.1 Candidatus Saganbacteria bacterium
GCATTTTGTATTTGTTTAGAATTTAGTGTTTCGTATTTAGAGTTTATCATTTCAGCACCGCTATCTTCCCTCTCTCCGTCAATGTTCGATCACCAAGTCGCGCAATAACTTCAAACGGGTAAATTCCATTGACGACTATGTACCCGCTGCCATTCTGGCCATTCCATTCGACATCGTTATATTTTAACCAAATGTTACTGCTTTCGCCATTAGTTGAACCATCAAGTTCGGTAACAAGAGCGCCGGCGATGTCGTAAATTCTGATTTTGACCGAGTCAGCATCTCGACCCAGCCGATAGCGGATTTTTGTTTTTTCGCGATTGGGGTTGAAAGGATTAGGGTAGTTAGTTACGCCGGTTAAGGTTAAGTCGGGCTGGACGGTGAATGAGCGTGTTTCCGACGTGGCCGCTTCGTTGGTGGTGAGGGCTGTGACTTTCCAATAATAGTGGTCACGGTCAAGCCCGGGATCGAACTCATCGATGGCATAACGATAATTAAATAAAGTCAGATCATTTTTGTCGACCAATGAACCGCTGGCGGCTGATCGAGAGAAAATTTGCGGCGCGATGGTAAAGCTGTCATTTTTAGCCAACTGCAATTTATATTCCAACTGTCCACTGTCCACTGTCGACTGTCCACTTCTCCGGTGCTGCCATTGAAACGTCGGCCGCAGGGTTGTGATATCACTATACGCTGGATCATTCTTATCTTTGGGAGCAATCAAAGTTGGAGCTTCGAGGGTGGTGGATTGAGCGGTGACGGTTTGCGGTTCAGCATTGGAAATCACTGCTGCAGCTGTGACACTGCCATTGACTGGCGCAAAATTAGAGGGGATTTTTTGGAAATAGATATCCCTTAAGAAGGCTTCTGGAACATGGATACCAGGAGGAATTCCGGGTCCTGGTCCTTCCCAAGCAACATAGGCATTGTGGCTGGCATCTTCGCAGATGGAAGGATTGGAATTTGTAAAATAGTCACCGATATTAGTAATTTTGATTTCATTACTCCATGAAATAATTGGAGTCACGGTATACCAAGAAATACCAAAAAACAAAAAAACACTAACCGAATAATTCGTAATAGATCCCCTTTTATAATACAAATCATGATTATTAACCCTGATATTATGAGTGATTGCCCCTCTTGCATAAGGTTCAACGGAACTGAATGATGTTACAGCCGTATAATTGGGGTAAGTTGTGGGTCCAGTTGCATAACTATCAACTTGGGTCGGCCCGGAAGCGCTTTCCCAGGTCTGTCCAAAGTTTGAACTGGAAGATGAGTATTGATTAAATTTGCGATCCGTAAAATAAGCATAAACGTCTGTAAAATGACGCCCAGGAATCCCGTTTGAAGCAACATAAGCTCGGATTCTATGAGTGCCAGCATTCATCCAGATTTGCAGTGGGCTTAAACTGAAATATTCTGTATGAGTCGTATGAGCGTCATCCTCAACATCCCATTGCATTGCACGATCGCCATCATTACCCTGTGAATCCATGGTTAACCTTACATTTTGATCATGATCAAGGTTAAAATACACCCAACTGCCCCAGCCACTGCCCCACCA
>JACRPL010000003.1 GCA_016223245.1 Candidatus Saganbacteria bacterium
AACCTCACAATATGATAAACTTACCACTGGTGGCCTCCTTCTCGTGTGTGATGACACGACTTTTGAGTATTTGCTGTATCTTTTTAGCATATTCTTCGCTGATATACCCTATTTTAATAAACTGAGGGGGGTCACCATGTCCGTAGAACTTCCTAGGAAAGGATTTAGCGGACTGAAATATTTGATTATCTTTGTCGATGAATAAGAAGGAGGCAGGAAGATAATGTCAGGACTAGTTGAAACCAGGAGATTGAGCGTCGGTCCAGATATCCAGGCTAGGGCAAGAGCTCTCACTGCACAAAATAGGCAGGGAACAGTTCCTCTCCCGGGTTATATCGGTAGGCCTGGTATGGTTATGATCTCGGATTCTCATGGCGCGGTTGGAACATATCTTGATCTTTTTGAGGCTCTCCCTTCTTCTATAAAATTTCGTATTGATCTAGGCGATAAAGTGGATCGTGGGCCAAGTCCAGTTGAAATGAGCTATGTTCTCCAAACTTTAGGTGTAAGGCGTGTGCTAGGCAACCACGATGCTATGTGGGTCGCCGCTGGAATGGGTATTGAATCACAAGCGATTGAACTTGTTAGATGGCTTATGCGCTACAACGAAGTCGATTTCTTGACAACAACGCTTGGCGTTAATATGAAGCCACTGACAGATTATGCGGAAAAAAATTTTCCAATGGCTCGCACCGGATCGACGTGAAATCCAAACGATACAAGTGCGAAGAAGCCGCTGCAACATATTTAAAGATTATCGCTGAAGCAAGAGTAAGATTTCCCGAACATCAAGAAACAGTATTGAACTCATCAGACATAAGAATCAGAGAGGCTTTATTTATTAAAGATGCTATTGAAGCATTAACGCCGACCGAAAGGGATGTATTTGGCAGAATAACCAGTGGCCAGGAGTTAAGTGATCAGGATAAAGATTATTTTTATTATTTAATGGGAGGATTGAAAGATCTTCCGGATGAAGAGCATGCTATCGTAGATCATTTTGCAAAAGAGTTTAAGAATAATTACGCTTTTTACCAATTTGTAAAATGGATGGCGGGAGAAGGGGATCTATATTTGAATTACAGGGTCAGGCATGGTTATCCATGCGATGTTTTAGCCCTTCATGCAACTGTTCCGCTGACTGCGGAAGGCGAATTGGCGGAATTCGATGGAAAATATGGAAGAGACGCACTTTTGCACTTGAAGGACAGAATACAATTAGGGCTTGAAGCTTGGAGACAGCTATTAGAACATGATGATTCATCGCTTTTACAAATGCACCAAGATGATATTAAGATATTAGGCTTGCTTCCTTGGGATCGAAGATCGCCTCTTTATGCAAGGCAAATGCAAACCGCGGCAAGAGCTGTACTTGATGAAAAAACAGGAACATAGATTGAGCCAAAAGAACCTTTCTTCTCTGTTTTTGAGAAAGCCGGCGACGACCAGGCCTTAGCGAGGGCTCGAAGAAATATTGCACAATCGTTTGGTTTTCCCGATCCAAATAATTTTGTAATTATCAGAGGCCATGAACCGAGCAAAGATGGTATGGCTCAAGTTTTGGCTGGAGGAACAGTTATTAATATAGATGGCGGCATGGCTCCCAAATATGGGGGAAGGGGTGGTGCGCTTGTTATGGGATCGGAAGGGGCGGCTTGGCTTTCATATCCAGGCCTTGCTTATACTAGGGTCCCATTACCAGGGTATTAACAATTAATTGATCGAGTGCAGGCTTCTTTTGAGGGTCGACAAAGCCGCTTCTTGAAGAGATTCCGGATAGCTAGGATGTGCTTGAATAGTTTCCGCAAGTTGATCAACTTTTAATCCATTCTTTACGCAAACAGCCGCCGCACCTATAATTGTATTAGCGTCGGGGCCGATAATATGTACGCCTAAAATTCGATCATCTTTGTCGGCAATTACTTTTACAAAACCTTCGATTTCACCCATTGCCTGCGCGATTCCTAAAGCAGCAAAAGGGAATTTGCCAATGCTTACAGCTCCAGGCTCACGGCTAACAGCTTCTTTTTCAGTTGGGCCAACGCTTGCAACCTCTGGATTAGTATATATAGTATACGGTACTGACTTATAATCAAAAGTTCTGCTTTTCCCCATAGCATTCTCGACAGCTATAACTCCTTGTTCTGAAGCTACATGCGCGAATTGCTTTGGGCTTACAAGATCGCCAATTGCATAGACATCTTTAATACTTGTTTCCATCTTTTCGTTGACCGAAACTCTTTTACCATCCATTTTTAAATTCAAACTTTCAAGTCCCATTGTGCTTGGAGTCCGTCCAACGCAAACAAGCGTTTTTCCGCATGTCATAGATCTCTCAAATTTTGTGTTTGCCGCTATTTTGATCTTTCGCCTTGATAATATTCGTTTCATGAGAGCCACTACTTCTTCGTCGACGCCGTTTAAAATATCCGGAAGCGATTCGTAGATCGCAACTTCCGATCCCAGGATATTGAACATATGCGCGAAGTGAAGGCCGATGACCCCGCCGCCTACGATATCAAGTTTCTGCGGGATTTCTTTAAGATTTAATATATCGTCTGATGACATAAAACAGCTTCCATCAAAAGAAAGGCCGGGCAAACAAATAGGGGAGGAACCGGTTGCAAGTATGGAAACCTGCGAATGAACTTCGCGGTTTCCAACTTTAATAAAGCCTGGTTCAATAACCTTTCCTTCACCTCTAATAATTTCGATCTTGTTCTTTTCCAATAAGAATTCGACGCCTTTAACGAGCTTTTCTACAACTTTATTTTTTCTATCAACGACTTTTTTTAGATCGATCGAAACATTTTCTGCGGTAATGCCAAAAGTATCGGCATGTTTTATCTTTTCGAAAAAGTTCGCGCAATAAACGAGAGCTTTTGTGGGGATACACCCATAATTCAGGCAAGTGCCGCCGAGTTTATCTTTTTCGATAATAGCTACATAGGCTCCGAGCTGGGTCGCGCGGATCGCGGATACGTATCCTCCCGGTCCGCCTCCTAATATTACGATGTCATATTTCTTATTCACAAGATGTATAATATATAAAATGGCAAAGTATTACAAGCTAGTCACGGAAAATCGCAAAGCTTTTCACGATTTTACGATAATAGATACCTATTCGGCGGGTATCTCTCTTACGGGGTCGGAGGTCAAGTCGATAAGGCTCGGTCGTGTCAATTTAAAAGATAGTTTTGCGAGGGTTGAATCGGGCGAAGTTTGGCTCTATAATATGCACGTCAATCCCTATGAGCGATCGAGCGAGAAAACGGACCCTTACAGGACGCGAAAACTCCTGTTGAATTCGAATGAGCTTAGAAAGATAATAGGGATGGTATCTGAAAAAGGTTTCACTTTGGTACCCCTTAAGCTTTATTTTTCGGGAGATTGGGCGAAGGTTGATATTGGCGTTGCCAAGGCGAAAAAAATATTTAAGAAGAAAGCGAAATTAATTGAAAAGGCTGTCGATATAGATATAGCGCAAGCTTTAAAAAGGAACAGATGATGAACGTGGGTAAAATTACAAATATCAATAATAAGAAATATACCGGCGCGGATGTTTTGCGCGCGGCGCAGGCTGAAATGCGAAAGCAGATGGAAGCTATGCAGGGCAGGCCTTTGACCCAAAAAGAGACCGCTAAGATCGACCAAGTCGCAACGGGGTTATCTTTTGACGTATTAAAGAGAATGGGGGTTGTGTAATGATAAATATTCCTGGAAACAAGCCATTTGTCCCGCCGCCTCCAATAACACCCAAAGAAAGCAAGCAGATCTCAGAAATTAAGCCGGAATCGCAGACAAAGCAGATTGCTCCTCCGCCCAAAGAAAGCTTATCGGCGCCGAATTTGGATGCAAGGGCAATTGCCGTCCGCATGGCGGCGCTCGCCCATGAGGCAAAAGAAAAAGAATTCTCATTTGAAGAGATAATACAAAAAGCAATAGATGAGACAGGGATGACAAATCCGCAGTCGGCGCTTGAAGAGGCCAACCGCAAGACGCAGAAAGAGATCGAAGATACTTTGGATGAGATAAAATCGAACAAAGATCTTATGGAAGAAGCGCAAGCGTGGGAAGAATTCGCAAGCATACTTGAAAAAGAATTATCGCAAGAACAAGTCACCGGTTTCCTCGATTTAATCAAAGATTCAATTCGCGCGATCAAGTAAGAACGGGGCAGTAAAGGTTTTGACGGGAAGACTTGGGGTGCTAGGTTGCGAGCCGAGGAAGTCATCTTACCTCGTAAAACAAGGTGACAAAACACAAATGCAACAAGTAAATCTGTTGCGGAACTTTTAGGCGGAAGAGATCTTAAGACATTCTTAGCGGAATGTTTTTCGGCTCCTGCCGGAGTTCCAGCTTTTAGCGCAAGCTAATTAAGCGGGCTATCCGTCTTTGCCGATAGGGAAGGGTTGTAGCCTAATTATTTTATCGGATACCGAATCTGTTTTTTCCGTAGGCAGGTGCGGGAAACAATATACGGGATCCACCCGGATGCGTCCTGGCTTCAGGACAACCGCCGGGGACAATTTAAATGAAGCTACGCTCGTAGCAACCTGTACAGCTTTCTTTTCGGACGGGGGTTCGATTCCCCTCTGCTCCATTTTTTTAACACAGGCAGGGGGGTTGCGAAAGCAATCCCCCGATGTCTACTTTGCTATTCCGACCCTTTGCCCTAAGTCCTCAAATACTCCTTGGGCCATATTGGGCCCTCGTCGCCTTTTTTTATTTCTTCGTCGAAATCTCCATCACAAAAAACATCTTGCCCTTCGCTTCATCGTAGATCTCATATGTTCTTCCCACTTTGTGCCCCTTATCTGCGGCGTACTTGTTCATTGCGGTGTAGGCTTTCATAGGCCCGAACATATATGAAAGCATGTTGCGAAGAGGGAATTCTGCAACAATGCAGTTTTTTTGTTCAATTTTTTTGATCTTCAAATTTGTCTTGCCTAGTTTTGCGATGTCTTTCACATCAATAACAGCCCCGCAATCGCTGCGAAGTTTGTCTTGCGGCACTTGCGATGGATTATCATAATATATTCCTAAGCCTAACATCGGAGTGACCCCCGCTGATTTTAATGTTGCATTTACTTTTGTAAAGACAGGTCCGATCTTCGAAAATGGCCCAACATAACTTTCGTAGGCTACCGTATATGGTCCCATTTTAGATTCATAAGCTTTTATCGGCGTAAGCATCCCCATGTACCAAAGAAAGCCCTCTAATAATAAACCGATCACAACCGCAACGATCAAAAGCCATTTTACTATTTTCATATCTTTCCCTTCTGTTATCTTTTAAAGATTGGTTTCCAACCGTGAGACGCGGCGAGGCGAGCATGATATGTTACAATATACATCATAAATGCAAAAGCCTAAAGCCATATTTTGTTGGAGCGGGGGAAAAGATTCTTCCTATTGCCTGCATAAAGAGTTGCGCTCGCCTATAGCCTGAATGCGCCGAAAATCACTTCAAATGTAGTATAAAATGGGGCAGAGCTTTTTTTAAGGGTTGATCGTGACCGGTTGATATTGGGGTTGTCAGCCATAGTCGGCGTATTTGCCCCGATATCTTTTAGATATTTTATCAGGGCTTTAATATCCTTGAATTTTTGTTTGACCTCATATTTTGCGATCCTGATCTTTTTGAAATTACCGCCGAAAATATTCTTTATCTCGCTTATTGATGGGCAGTCATTTTTCCTAAAACCGGCATCTTTTAATTCTTTTAAGTTGTTCGGGCCCATCGTGTTGAACATGAACACGCCGTTTGGCTTGAGGTTCATTTCTACGCAAATCGAAACCTTTTTTAGGTCCATCCATTGGAGGGATGCGTTCGATACTATAAGATCGAAAGCCCCAAGTTTTGGGAGCTCTTCGCAATCTTGGACTAGATATCTAATATTATTTGGGAAACCGCTGACTAAACGTCGCGGTTCCCGATTTTTCGCTTCCTTGATCATGCCGGGCGCTATGTCAATCCCAACAATCTTTGCGTTTATATATTTATTTGCAAGTTTTCTAACTAAATATCCGGTGCCGCATCCCAAATCTAATATTTCTGTCCCTTTAATGCCTTTTGTTTTTTGAAAGAGCTTATTAGCGAGTGATTTTTGGAATGTTGAGATCTTGTCGTAGTTTTTCGAGCTTTTTGAAAAGTTTTCCTTGATTTGTTTCTTTACGTCTTTCAAATTATTCCCTCAACAAACGATCTGAGTGTTGTATCGAACTTTTCTTGTTCTTCGAGAAACGGCGCGTGTCCCGAATTTTCAAACACTTCGAACTTTGGGCCCTTAATATTATCATGCAAATATTCTCCAGACTCAAATGGTACGATTTGATCGTGCCTTCCGTGGATGATCATGACAGGAATATCGATCTTAGACAGGTCTTTTCTTAGATCTTCTTTTTTGAGGGATTCAAGATCGTTAATTGTCTTGTCTTTGTTTAGAATTTGGATGTTAGAATTTAGACATTGTTTAGAATTTCGCATTTCGGATTTAGGATTTAAGAATAGTAGATCATAGAAGAATTCGATCCCTTTTTGAAAATCATTTTCGATCTTGCGTTCAAGGTTTCTCATGTGCGATGGGGGTAATCCATATGGGAAATCCCCGCTTTTCAAGAATTTGGCAAATCCTGAAACTAGAACAAGAGCCTTAACTTTATCTTTATTCTCCAAATATAATCTGATCGCTTTTGCGGCGCCCATGGACCAACCGAGAATGATATCGTTTTTCGGTTGCGCGACTGGAAACGGTTTTCGTTCTTCGTCATATCTATTTATAACAAATTGCTCTGAAAGCTCTTCTATTTGATGATGAAAAATCGATGAATCGGTTGCAAATCCCGGGATAAAGAGAATTGATTTCATCTGGTTATTATAGCAGATAAGGAATTTTGTATCATTTAGGCGATTTCAGCCCTTAATTTCATGCTAAAATAATAAATATGTACTTTCGGAAACTCGCAAATGACGTGATAAATGGAAAAAAATTGACTTTTGACGAAGCATTCGCTTTGATCAATACTTCAAACGAAGAAACCTTCGATCTAATTGCCGCCGCAAACAATATCCGCAAGGCATTTCATGGCAATAAAGTTAAGCTTTGCGCGATCGTTAACGCAAAATCCGGAAAATGTTCCGAAAATTGTTCTTTCTGTGCGCAATCGGCGCATTTTAAGACAAAAGCCGATACTTACCCGCTCATGTCCAAAGATGAGATATTCGAATCCGCAAAAACTGCCGAAGAAAAGATAGGAGCGACTTGTTTTAGCGTTGTAACTTCAGGTAAATCAATAATATCGGACAAAGAACTGCAAAGCGTTGGCGCGGCGCTTGAAACTATCACTAGCCAAACCGATCTAAACCGTTGTGTCTCTATGGGGACGCTAACAGTGCCCCAAATAAATAGTCTAAAAGCCAAGGGCTTAAAAAGATTACATCATAATTTAGAAACAGCCGAGAGTTTCTTCGATAATGTGTGTACTACCCACACATATGAAGAGCGTTTAAATACTTTAAAGCATGCAAAAGAAGCCGGGCTTGAAATATGTTCGGGTGGAATATTTGGGTTGGGGGAGACTCTAAAGCAGAGAGTAGAACTGGCCTTTACTTTATTGGAACTTGATGTCGAATCGGTCCCGATTAATATTTTAAATCCGATTGCAGGCACGCCCGCCGCAGAAAATTATAAACCAATGGCGCCACTTGAAGTTTTAAGGCTTATTGCAACATATAGATTTATTTTTCCTAAGGCTGATGTTGGGTTGTTCGGTGGAAGAGAACTTTCTTTGCGCGATCTTCAGCCTTTAATGTTCATCGCGGGGGCAAATGCGACCTTGGTCGGAAATTATTTGACAACAAGCGGGCAGTCTCCCGAAAAAGATCTGAAGATGATAGCTGATTTGGGGTTAATGGTTAGGCATTAATATCTGATTTGTTTTGGTCTATTGTTTCAAGTATAATTACTATATGATCAATGAAGAGAAAATTTCATTTGCAGACTTCCAGAAGCTTGATATAAGGATCGGGGAGATAAAAACTGCTGAAGACATCCCGGGCGCGGATAAGCTTTATAGGTTGACAGTCGATCTTGGTTTTGAAACGCGAGAATTGGTTGCAGGAGTTAAAGCTTACTATCCGAAAGAGGAGCTTATCGGGAAAAAAGTTCTTGTTCTTGCAAATCTTGAACCGAGAGTCATTAAAGGCGTCGAAAGCCGCGGAATGATACTCTGCGCCCATAACGAAGACCGCTCAAAGCTTGTATTTACAACGCCTGTAAGCGATATCCTTCCCGGTGCGAAGGTTTCATAGCATCAAGCAATGTTTGAGTTCATCGGCCAAGAATTAGGAGCTCTCAAAAATTCCCGATTATTCAGAGAATTAAGAACTATCGAAAAGATCGATGGCTCAAAGATCACTATTTCCGGGAAAGAACTTATTAATTTCTGCTCGAACGATTATCTGGGGTTGTCTCAACATCCATTAGTTAAAGCCGCGGCAAAAAAAGTGATCGAGGAATTTGGAATAGGGGCGGGGGCTTCAAGGTTGGTATCGGGAAACACTATTATTCACGAGCAATTGGAAAAGAAAATCGCTGAATTCAAGAAAAGTGAAGCGGCGATCGTTTTTCCGACCGGATATATGGCAATTATCGGAGCGATTACTTCGCTTGTCGATGAAAATGACACGGTGATCATCGACCGCTTGAATCACGCTTCTATTATTGATGCCTGCAAGCTCTCGAAAGCAAAACTTCAGGTGTATAAACATAGAAACACAGCGACAAAGGACCATAGCGACCTAGTAACCATCCTAAAGAGATCGCGTAAGTTTAGAAGACGCTTGATCGTTTCGGACGCAGTCTTCAGTATGGACGGGGATATAGCGCCGTTAAAAGAGATTATTGATCTTGGTAAAAAATATGATGCCATCACAATGGCAGATTATGCCCATGCGACAGGAGTTGTAAATATCGAAGGTCGTCCTGATATCATGATGGGGACTTTATCTAAAGCGATTGGATCTCTTGGGGGATTTGTGGCAGGTAGCCGCGAACTAATTGATTACTTAAGAAATAAAGCGCGAAGTTTTATATATACAACAGCGCTGCCTGCTTCTGTTTGCGCGGCATCGATCGCGGCGTTTGAGGTGATCGAGAATTCCCCAGACATAGCTACAAAGCTACACAGCAACATAGCGACTATCGATAAAAATGCCTTGACCCCAATTATTCCAATTATTATCGGCGATGCGAATAAAACCATGGAAATATCCACTAAACTATTTGAGCGCGGACTTTTCGTTTCAGGGATAAGGCCGCCAACTGTTCCTACGGGCGAAAGCAGAATAAGAATAACGATCTCGGCAAAACATACGAAGGAGGAACTAGATTGCCTGGCATCTTCATTACTGGAACTGATACAGAAGTAGGAAAAACCTACTTCACAGAAGTTTTATTTAAGCTTTTTACGGATCAAGGGCTTAATGTTGGCGTCATGAAACCAATTTCTTGCGGCGCATCAAAAGATAATGATGCAATATATCTCAAAAAACGGCTTAATATAAAAGATCCGCTGGATCTTATCAATCCTATCAAACTAAAATTTCCGTTATCTCCGTTAAACGCAAGCAGGAAAATGATAATGAGAATCAATATCAATATCAAAATCATAATGAAAGCATATAAAAATCTTTTAAAACTTCATGATCTAGTTCTTGTGGAAGGCGTCGGAGGCGTACTTGCCCCCATAAAACAAAATTATTATATCGCAGATCTTATAAAAGACATGAATATCCCGGCTATAATTGTTGCAAGAGCGGGACTCGGAACAATAAACCATACTCTCATGACCGTTGAAACGCTCCGGCTTAGAAAAATTAATATTATAGGCATTATTTTAAATAGATTTAGCGGGAAAGACCTGTCGGAAAAGACAAATGCGAGGACCATTGAAGAATTAACTGGTTTGCCGATTCTTGCAAGGATCAAATGAAGAAATTATCGGCCAAAGACAAAAAATATATATGGCATCCGTTCACCCAGATGAAAGATTGGATAGAAAATGACCAGTTAATTATTGAAAGAGGCGAAGGGGTCTATCTTTTTGATGTGGATGGGAATAAATATTTGGATGGGGTTTCTTCTTTATGGGTAACGGTCCACGGCCACAAAAAAAAAGAGATAAATCTGGCGATCGAAAAACAATTAAATAAAGTCGCACATTCGACAATGCTCGGGATTTCTAATGTCCCGGCGATCGAGTTGGCTGAAAGGCTTGTTCAAATAACTCCAAAAGGATTGGATAAAATATTCTATTCGGATTCGGGGTCTACGGCGGTTGAGATCGCATTAAAGATAGCGTTCCAATATTTTCGGCAAACCCCCTCTGTCCCTCGACAAGCTCGGGACTTCTCCCCCTTATCAAGGGGGAGAATGAGAGGGGGTAACTACAAAACAAAATTTCTCACTTTAGTTAATGCATACCATGGCGATACTATCGGATCAGTATCAGTAGGAGGGATGGACTTATTCCATAGGATATACAAGCCGCTTCTTTTTAAGACGTTTAAAGCGCAGTCGCCGTACTGCTATCGCTGTCGCGATAATGACCAATGTCCAATGTTAAATGACAAATTAATTTCTAATTCCGAATTCCGAAACAATCCCGAATTACCAAATTTCAAATGTTTAAAAGATGCTGAAAATATTATGAAGAAACATCATCAAGAGATCGCGGCGATGATCGTTGAGCCGATGGTCCAAGCTGCTGCCGGTATGCTCACTATGCCAAAAGGATATTTAAAAGCTATTAGACGGCTTTGCACAAAATATGACA
This sequence comes from Candidatus Saganbacteria bacterium, assembly GCA_016223245.1. Classification (NCBI taxonomy): domain Bacteria; kingdom Bacillati; species Candidatus Saganbacteria bacterium. The sequence continues at coordinate 10,840 of JACRPL010000003.1, forward strand.
TTCTTTTGATCTGCGATGAAGTGGCAACCGGATTTGGTAGAACGGGTAAAATGTTCGCTTGCGAGCATGAAGGGGTCTCTCCCGATATAATGTGCGTTGCGAAAGGGCTAACGGGCGGTTATTTGCCTCTTGCCGCAACGCTGACCTCAAAGAAAATATTCAATGCTTTCCTGGGACGACCTGAAGAAAACAAGACCTTCTTTCATGGCCATACTTATACCGGAAACCCTGTTGCTTGTGCGGCGGCATTAGCCTCTCTTGACCTATTTAAATCGGAAAAAATCTTATTGAAAATGAGAGTCATTATCAATTACATGAGCAAAAGACTTAAAGACTTTTATAAATTGGATAGTGTGGGTGATATTCGTCAGATAGGAATGATGGCTGGCATAGAATTGGTTCCCGACAAAAATACCAGAGAAGAATTTTTTTCGAAGGATAGGATAGGACATAAGGTGATCCTTGAAGCAAGAAAAAGAGGAGTGATATTGCGGCCTCTTGGGAATGTTATCGTATTAATGCCGCCGCTAAGTATTTCTCTTAAAGAATTGAAAAAATTGCTTGATGTAACTTTCGCATCGATAGAAAAAATAACTCACTCCTAAATCCCCTCTCTTAAAAAGAGAGGGGACTAAAAGAATGGTTTTTATTTCGGTTCCCCCTCTATTATTAAGAGAGGGGGCTAGGGGGTGAGTTAAGAGATTTCTTTATTTGAATCTTCTTATCTTATCGATGAAGGCTTTGGTCTCGGCTTTAACGTCTTTAGTTTTCGTAAGCGCTGTGACGACTTCCAGCTTTCTTGCTCCGGCTTTGAGGACTAGGTTTGCATTGTCGAGCTTTATCCCGCCCATAACAGTGAAGGGGATCTTTAGCTTTTTTTTCAAAATCTTGATATCTTTAAAGCCTATCGGCCTAACCGATGATTTTGTCCTTGTCTTAAAGATCGGGCCGAAGTTGACATAATCGGCGCCATTACTCTCGGCTTCAAGAGCTTGCTCCAGGCTATGCGTTGATGCCCCGATCAGCAGGTCCGATGATATGCTTCGAGCGGTATCGATCGACAGGTCGTTTTGCCCTAAATGCACTCCATCTGCGCCAATATCCTTCGCGATGTCTATGCGGTCGTTTATTATAAGCAATGCTTTATACTGGTTTGTAATACTTCTGAAATCCGACGCCAATTTATAATAATCCTTATCGAGGATCTCCTTTTCCCTAAGCTGGACGACCTTTGCCCCGCCTTCAAGAACTTCTTTTAATATATCGGTTGCGAGCCTGCCCGCACAAAACTCCGTCGTAATGACGGGATAAATATCGACTTTTTTAAATAATTTTTTCCTATCCGATAAATTCACGATCCCAATCCTTATATACGGGCTCGTAGCCCTTATTTGAAATTGATGCGGCGACATCCTGAAGGCTTCTCTTGTCGGAAACTTCGAATTGTTTTTCGGCATCCCCGATATTGCCGTATCCGCCGGGGTTTGTTTTTGACTCCGCGCTCATTTGGGTGATCCCAAGAGGTATCAAATTATCTCGTAGCGCTTGATCTTCTCTGGTCGATAAAGTTAGCCCGATCGTTGGCAAGAACAATCTTAAAGCGCAGATCAGTTGAACAAGTTCCCTGTCCGATACTTCAAATGGAACCTTGAAATTCGCCGCGGACGATTTTAATCTCGGGAACGAAACCGATATATGGGATTTCCAGAAAACTTTCTTTAAATATTGGGCGTGGCTCGCTAAATATATTGCTTCTTCCTTCCAATGGGATAGCCCAAGCAAAGTTCCAATACTGATCCTTGAAAAACCCGCACGGCCCGCTCTTTCGGGTGTTAATAATCTAAAATTGTAATCTGATTTTGGCCCTGATAGGTGGAATTTCTTGTAAACATCCCGGTCATAAGCTTCCTGATAAAGAGTCAGCGAATCGGCTCCCGCATTGAAAAGCTCAAGATATTCTTCTTCTTCGAGCGGAAAGATCTCTATTGCTATAGAATCGAATTGCTTGTGAAGCTTTGCAATGATTTCTTTTAGATATTCTTGGGTGATTTTGTCTTTCTTCTCTCCTGAAACCAGAAGAACATGCCTGAAACCTTTTTCATATAATATATTCGCTTCGGCAATTACTTCCGCAACTGAAAGCGAAATCCTTTTCCCTTCAAGTTTTTCGCTGAAACCGCAGTACTCGCAATGATTATCGCATTCGTTGTTTATATATAGCGGGGCATACATTGTGATCGTTCTGCCAAAATTTTTAAGCGTTTGGATATTCGCTTTCTGTGCCAATTCCTCAACAATTTTTGAAGCCGAATCGCAAAGCAATACGACGAAATCATTTATGTCCAGTTTGTCTTTGCCAAGGACCTTGCGAACCGCATTCTCGCTGCATTCTTTCGTATTCGCAAGAAGTGTTTTTGGATCGATCTTTTCAATTATTTCTATAAATGTCATCGTAAAAATCCTGTAAGCGGGCTTGAGGCTGCGGCATTATGCTTTGGCGCGCTTAATCCGACCAAGTATGCGAGCCTTCCTGCTTTTACGGCCAATTTGAAAGCTTCAGCCATAGCGGCTGGATCTGATGCGATAGATATTGCGGTATTTATCATTACCGCATCGGCGCCCATCTCCATAGCTTCGGCCGCGTGTGATGGCGATCCAATTCCCGCGTCAACGATCACAGGCACATTTGCCTGTTCGATTATTATTTCGATCGCGTTCTTGGCCTTTAGCCCTTGGTGAGATCCGATCGGGGACCCGAGCGGCATAACTGTTGATGCTCCCGCGTCTTCAAGTCTTTTTGCCAAAACCGGGTCGGCATTAATATATGGAAGGACAACAAAGCCTTCTTTTACCAATTCTTCTGTCGCTTTTAGTGTTTCTATTGGATCGGGGAATAGATAGCTTTGATCGGATGTGACTTCAAGTTTTATCCAGTTCCCGGCGCCTGTCGCTTTTGCAAGCCTTGCAATCCTAATTGCCTCTTCGGCGGTCCTTGCGCCGGAAGTATTCGGGAGTAGAGTATATTTGTCTTTGTCGATAGCGTCCAAAATATTATCGAATTTTCCGTTCAGATCGATCCTTCTTAAGGCAACGGTCACGATCTCGGCTTCAGATGCATCCAAAGCGGACTTGAGAGCATTATTTGAAGGAAATTTGCCTGTTCCAACAATAAGGCGTGATCCGAAAGTTTTATTTGCGATTGTGAGTTGGTCTTGCGCCATTTGAGAGGGTTCCCCTTGTTTATGGGCGTATTATACCAAAAAATGGCCGATTCTTCCATAACTTTATAACGATATTGAAGCCTTGACTCCGACAAAGCTTGAAAGCTCGGGCACGGTCGTCGCCAATGTTTGATTAATCGAGCTGATACCCGATGGCGCGGCCAGCGACTTATAGAATGAGCTTAGCGCGGTTTGGTTTAATTTATAAATTATTCCAAGCTCGGACGACCAAGTGGTCCCCGGATATTCCTTGCCATATTTAAATGCCCCGTTCAGGGCCATATTTTCTTTTGCATAAAAACCGAATTTATCGGTTATCTTATGGCTAAAACTTATATCCAAATTATATGTGGCGTCCAATATCATTTTGTTGAAATTGTTCAGGTAAATTAGATTGAATTTTTCGATAGGCTGCCTAAAATCGCTTCCAACTTTCGAAGCCGAAAGCGTTACTTCCATATTTTCTTTCTTGATATTGATCCCGGACCGCAGCATCAATCCAGCCCTTGACCTAAAATTGCCGATCCCAAGCAAAAGATCCAAACTTACAAACGGGGTTGGGGTCGCGAATAAATAAACATCTCCACGCCAATCGGCGGCTTCGTTGTTGGAGAAATAGCTGGGGCTTAGGGATACCAAAGTCTTGCCAAAAAGCGGCAGAGGCTTTGTGACTCCCGATATTGTCGCGACTATCTGGTCTGCCGATACCGCGCCGGAAAGCTTGACCGAGTGGGCGATGTATTCCACCTGTATGTCTAAATTTTTATAGGTAGCTTGTACCCCAACTCCTTTTTTTATCCTATTAAAGACCGCTAGATCGTCAAACGGGGTAACAAGATCGCGATGAACAATAGGGCCGGGGCCGAAAAAGACATGATATGTCCTTTCTCCCGACCTAAAATGGCTGTCGATATCGAACAGATCAAGCGTCAAGCTCTTTGGCGCTGCCCCGAATCCAGAATCCATAGTGTCAAAGTTGACCGAAACATCTCCCGATCGTCCTAATTTTTCAAAAATAGACAATTTTAATCCCCCATTAATTATCGACGGCCATAATATTTCCTGATCATATGCGCCTTTTATCTTTGGTTTTTGGGGGTTTTCAGTTTCATATTTCAGGTCGGCCGTTTCGGCCTTTAATTCTTCGAGTATCTTTTCAAGCCCCAGGTAATTCTCTTTGTTCTTCACGAGGTTCGAAAGAAAAACAGCAAGCTGTTCGCGAGTCATATATTTGAGTCCGCGGAAAGTGTTATCGGGGTACCCCGACGTTACACCTTCTTTTACGAGCTTATATACGGCCGATTCGGCCCAATGCTTGTCGGGGATATCTTTGAACTTGAATTCATCAGCAAAACTTAAATTACAGAGAATGAATAATATCAGAAGCGATATCGATTGCCGCATTTGGGCGCCTTGCCTTTTTAATATTGTTTTGGATCTTTTTGTATTCAGCCGGGGCCTGCAGTTCTTTTATAATATCCAATACGACTTTTGGATCCTTTGTTACGCGTCCCACATTGTTTTTAACGACAAACTGTACATTACCTTCCTCTTGTCCTGGAAGCCATGAGGTTACAATGATCGGCAAGTTCATTGCAAGAGCTTCGGCAATTGTCCCCGGCCCTGCTTTTGTGATGATGAGGTCCGATTGCGACATGATCTTGGGCACTTGGTCCGTAAAACCGTAGATCTTCATTTTTACCCTGCAATCTTTTTGTTTTTTGATCAGTTTTTCTTCCAGCTTTTTATTGCGGCCCGAAATTATGATAAGTTGGACATTCAAATACGATCTTTCTATCTCTTCTATTATTTCGTACATGCCGCCGGCGCCTTCGCCTCCGCCCATAAGCAAGACAGTGAATTTTTTCGGGTCCAAACCGTCTTGTTTCCTTAGTGGCGCTTTGTCTTGAGGACCCTTTGAGAATTTAGGATCGATAGGCATTCCGCGCACTTTGATTTTTTTCTGCGGCATCCCATATTTCATAGCCAGCTGCTTTGCGTCTTCTGTGGCAACAATGCATATGTCGACATCAGGCGTTATCCATGCCCTATGCAAGGTCACGGGATCCATTACAACCACGACAAACGGGATCTTAAGGCCGCTGTCTTTTATAGCTTGAGCCGTCAAGTGGTTGACCATCGGGTGTACGGATACGATGATATCCGGTTTCCCCTTTTTTATAAGTTTTGTGAGCTCTTTTAAAATAAATGGTCTGGAGATCTGTTCAAGTTGTTGGAGTTTCTTTTCGTCATCGAGGAAATAATAGAGCATTCCCCACATTTGCGGGGTGTATTTGATGACAGGGGAGTAGAGTTTTGCGAAAATATTGAGAAATCCGCTTAATTCGGAGAATACATCGATCATTTCCTGTTCAAAAGTATTTGGCTTAACAAGCTCCACCGAATTCATGAGAGCCTTTGCTCCGGCCCTATGCCCGCCGCCCGTGTCGGAGAAAAGATAAAGTATTTTTTTCTTCATGAATGGGTCCCTCCTGCGACTAAAGTCGCGGTTCCTCCCATAATCTATTTATACCATTTGAGAGTTAATTTTAACCCCTTTTTGATATTATGTTTTGATTTGAAGCCGAATTCTTTCTTGATCTTTTTGCAATTGAGAACACTTCGGAACAATTCGCCTGCGCGGGCCGGGGCATAGATCGCATCTTTATTAAATTTTAGCAATTCTTTTAGTGTTTGGAAAAGCTCGTTTACTGAAACCCCTTTTCCTGTCCCAACGTTATAGATATTGTTCTCGCCTTTTTCAAGTGCGATCAGGTTCGCGTCGGCCACATCTTTTACATAAATATAGTCTCTTTCCTGGTTCCCGTCGCCAAATATCATAGGGGCTTCGCCCTTGAGCATTTTCCCGCAGAATATTGCAATAACTCCGGCTTCGCCTAACGGATCCTGTCTTGGGCCATAGACATTCCCGTAGCGCAAAACCGTATAATTTAATCCATAAAGGACATGGAATGCGTGAAGATACATTTCAATCGAGCGTTTTGTGATCGCGTATGGAGAAATTGGCTCTTGTGGATGATTTTCATCTGCTCCCGACTTTTTTTCAACTTCTCCATAAATTGCGCCGCCTGTTGACGAGAAAATAACTTTTGCGACTTTGTTTTTTATCGCTGCATCAAGAAGATTTAGGGTCCCGATTTCGTTTACTTCCGCGTTATAGATAGGATCTGTTACAGATTTTCTAACATCGATCTGTGCCGCAAGATGGTTTATGACATCCGGCTTGAATTGAGCAACTATTTCATGGATTTTTGCCTCTCTAAGGTCAGCTTCGAAAAATTCCGCCTTATCGTTAATATTTTCCCTTTTGCCTGTTGATAGATTGTCTATGATGCCGACTGTGTGATCTGCTTCAAGGTAAGCATCGACAATATTTGACCCGATGAATCCTGCTCCGCCCGTGACTAATATCCTCATGAAGCTATTTTAGCATAAATTCGAATGGGAGTGGCGTCGCAAATAAAACGAATTTCCGGAGTTATCACGAATTTCTCAAATATTTGAGTGATTCGGGACTTTCCGAAATATTCGCAAAATTAGAGACGTTAATCCCATTCGCGATTTTTCTGTTATTCGTTCTGCAATTTCTTTATAATTTAACCGACATTGAATTTATATCTGATCATGTCGTCATTTGTTTCCGACACTTTGATCATCTGGTAGGGGAAGAAGACATTTGTGTCCGATTCGCGGATCGTCAGGTCCTGGAGCTTAATTTCAAGGTTGACGTCCGCAGGAATGACCCTTAAAGAGTTCAGGGGTTTTACGGCGTTTAGGGGCTGGGCCCAATTTTCGATGATGTGGCTTATTACTTCGCGCTTGCCTGTAAATTCTTCCCCGAATTCGGTCAAGATCGCCAGCAGCGGCTTGCCGAGCCTCGCTTCTTTTAACAGATTTATGCATCCGAGCAGTCCCAAATGCTGCGACAAATATTTGCCTTCTTCTTTTTCAACAGAGCCGATATTTAACAGTATTACCTGGCAATCGCTGTATTCGCGGCCTATTCCTTCCATATATCTTGTATCGCCGGTGATGCCGATCTTTAAATTATTGCCGTTCTTATCCTTTATCGAGGTGTCTATAGTAAGGCCTATCGAGGATTCTTCGTTTGTCCACCTTTCTTTGTGGTACGCTTGCTTCACATGGATCGCGAACCCGTACTTTTCCTGCATGGATTGCCCTTCGATCTCGGTAACGTTGTTGCCAGGCACAAGCAGTTTGTAATTGATCTCCTTATTGCCGTATGGGTCGGTTGCCGACAACAGGCCGTGGAATTTCAGGAGAACGCCGGCTGATCCGAAGATATCCAGGACTTTTGATTTTTTTTCCTGGTTATGATCGTTGAACTTTGCAAGGAGGGAGAGGATGCCTTCGACGCTTTCCGTGTGGTCGTCATGGTCGTGGGTTATTATTATCGCGTCGATATCGACGATCGAAAGCCCTATGCTCCTGAAGATATCAAAAAAATCGTATCCAGGGTCGATCGCGATGCTTTTGACTTCCCCGCGCCCGTTGCGGAGCGTCAGTAGATAACCGCCGCCCTGCGACAATCCCTGCGAGAATAAGGGAGAAGCCGAATTCCATTTGTGCAAAGTCCGCAGGACGTTCGCTCCGATCTTGTATTCGACCTGCCTTGCGGCATTCAAATCCTTGATGAGCTTGTCCTGGTTTTTCCTTATGATCTCTTTTGTCGGGAAAATGGTTTCTTCCATGTATGATAGGGCCCTAAGCGACGGGGAATTGGGCGTTTTAACATGCAGGTCATACTGCTTGGCGGTCTTAAAATCATCATAAGCTTCTTTGAATCTTCCCTGGAGAAAACGGCTGATTGCACGGTAATAAGATGGGAGGCCAATGTTGCCGTGGGATTCCCTCATTTTCTTAAATAGCATGTCGTATATGATCTCGGCTTCGTGGTAGAGGTTGTCGTTTATGCATGTTTGGCCGAGGAGATTCCACGACGAAAAATCGTTCCCCTTTTCAGGATGGAGTTTGCCTAAAGTCTCAAGAAGGGCTTGGAAGTTCTTTTTTAGCCACTCTCTTCTTGTATTGTTCGGGAGCTTTGAAAGGTTTTCCCAGCTATTAGGATTATTTTCTTCTAAATAGATCTTTAATAGCTGGAACACCTAAATTTTCCAAGTAAGCCCTACCAATTGGGTCTTGTCGAACGCCCCGCCAAGATATGTGTAATCGATAATGATCTGGTTTACCATGAGGCTTAAACCCGCGGTCTTGCTCTGGTCATAAAGTCCAGCTCTTACCGCAATCCCGGCAACAGGCCTTGCTTCGGCCCCGAAGTGGTATGTTTGGGGTAGCGATCCTTGCTTGAATAAGTTGTGCACGTCGCCTGATATCGTTAGTTCAGGCACGGGGACAATAGCTACGCCGCAGTTAATGCTCATCGGGTACCTGATCATTGCCCCATTGTCGAATTTGACGTCGGTTGTAAGTATTTCTTTTACAGTCGCGCCAAAAGCCAGCTGATCGACAGGCTTGAGTATCAGCCCGAGGTCAAGGCCTGCACCATAGCCCTTGGTATTGCTTGGGTTTGGGATTGTGATGTCATACAAGTTCACATTGCCGCCAAGCGCAACGAACTGCTGGTATCCTGTAGCAAGGGAGAACGAGTAAAAATTCGTATTTTGGTTGAGCGGAGGATTTTTATCGGTAACCCATGTGATGCCTCCGGCAAATTCCGCCTTGCCTTCGGAATCTTTTATCCCGTTATCCCAGTATGTTCTTCTGGACGAATTGTAATGGTAGTAAGGGTTCCCGTCATACCAAGGTGAAATATATGTTCCCCTGGAAATAACATAAGCTTGCCTCGCCCTAATCCTTTCTTTTTCATGATCGGTTATCTCGTCTTTAATTATCTCTTTACCTAGGCTTTTGATCGCGCCCATAGTGTTCTTTAACGCTTCTTTGGCCGATGTTTTTGCCTCTTGTTTGAATTTTTTCACGACAGCTTCGGTTTTTTCTGTCCCTTTTTCTAATACTTTTTCTGCAACGGATTCTTCTTTTTTGGTTGTTTCTTCCGATCTTCCCCAGTTTTTCTTGATGATCCCATTATTCGCAAGATATTTTGTGGCGTCAAACGCGACGCTTGCCGCAAGGCCAAGCCCCAATACCCAAGCAAAAGGGTTAACTTCCGTTTCAAAGCATACCTTGAGCGCGCCGATGTTATCCCCGATCGATTGGTTGCGGTTGGTTGCAACCATTGATCCTGTGATATCTAACCCGGGATTCAGCGCAAAACCGGCAGGATTCCAGTAAGCGGCATTCGCATCGTTGGCTAGTGCAGTGTACGCTCCGCCCATTCCCATAGGCCTTGCACCGTATCCTATCGATCTGGTATCATTTAACGCACCGAAAGCACAATTTGAAACAAAGAAGACAAGTACCAATGCGGCAAAGTATTTTATTTTCATAGCACGCTCCTTAATCCGATTTTAACAAATGCGGGTTGCCAAAGCAAGGACACGATGATAATATTAACAAATCAGCATATTTTTTCCCGTGTAATGACAAATGTCCAATGGCAAATATCAAATGCTGGGATTAAAATAATTTGTCATTTGAAATTATTTATGAGGTGCGAAATGAATTTAATCGTAATTATTGAAAGGGCCCGCAATCTGCTTTTACACCCAAAAGAAGAATGGCTAAAAATTGCGGCCGAAAATGACGATCCTAAAAATGTGATCAATTTCTTGGCGGTCATTACAATTGTTCCGGCTTTAGCGTTATTTCTAGGTTATGGGATCGTCGGGCTCCCCGGGCCTTATGGATATTTTAGAATGTCTTTTCTCTCGGCATTTTTTTCCGCCTTAGTTTTTTATATACTGACAGCGATCGCAATAGCTCTTTCAACCGCAATGGTCAGTTTTTTCTGCCATTATTTCAACATCGACGGCAAGTGGGAAACATACCACAAGTTAATAGGATACTCTGCGACCGCTCCAATTCTGGCGAATATCTTTTATATATTCCCTTTCCTAAAGTTTTTAAAGATATTGGGTTTTTACGGCGCGGTGACTTTTTTTGTTGGGCTGCCTTTGCTGTTAAAGGTCCAGAAAGAAAAAGAAATGCAGTTCGTGGTCACGGTGTTGATAGCGGCAATAGTTATAACTATAATATTCTTCAGCTTAACCGACCAATTCTTGGGACCTATCTACTCCGAACTTCTTTAAAGAATAACTTTATTAAGCGGATATTCGACTATTCCTGTCGCCCCGGCTTTCTTAAGTTTAGGTATTAAATCGCGAACTATAGCTTCTTCAATTATCGTATCCAAGTCAACCCATGAAGGATCGGCAAGCTTTGATACTGTCGGGGTTTGAAGGGCCGGTAGCAGCGACAGTATGTTCTTAAGCCTGGTTGCCGGAACATTCATCTTTAAGCCGACCTTTGTTTCGGCATTCAATGCGCCTTCCAAGAGAAGGACGATGTTTTCAATTTTTTGTTTTTTCCAATGGTCGGACAGGGTTTTCTTATTGCTGATAATGACTGTGTTCGATTCAAGCACCGTTTCAAGTATTTTTAGATCGTTTGCGCGAAGAGAGTTTCCGGTCTCTGTTAATTCAACGATCGCATCTGCAAGGCGAGGGGGCTTGGCTTCCGTTGCTCCCCAAGAATATTCGACCTTCGCGTTAACTTTATTCTTTTTGCAGTATTTTTTTACAAAATTCACAAGCTCGGTCGCGATCGTTTTTCCCTTGAGGTCTTTTATGCTCTTGATCTTTGAACCTTCCGGAGCCGCAAGGACCCATCTAACTTTTCTCAAGCCTTGCTTGGCGTATATCAGGTCTGAAACTTTTACCACTTTTCTTCCCGATTCATAGACCCAATCGATCCCAGTAATGCCTATGTCGAGGATGCCTGTTTCAACATAGCGTGGCATTTCCTGGGCCCTTATCAGCATGCATTCGATCTCGGGATCATCGATCTGCGGATAATACGACCGCTCGCTTGTTTTGACCGTAAATCCAGCTTTTTTTAATAGATAGATCGTTGTTTCTTGAAGGCTTCCTTTTGGAATGCCGAGTTTTAGTTTTGACATTTGTTTTCCCGCCTCCTAATTATATAAATCTAATGTGTTGCGGGATCCCGACCGAAGCGTCGGGACCTCCCTAGTTTTAATAGATTTTATCATATGCTATAATTCTTGCCAATGCGTAAATCAAAAAGGCTCGAAAAGATACCCCCATATTTATTTGTTAAGATCGAAGAAAAGAAAGCGCAACTCTTGGAATCGGGAGTTGATGTTATCGATTTCGGTATCGGCGATCCAGATCTTCCAACCCCGAAACATATTTTTAAAAAGATGCATGATGTCCTTGAGCTAAAGGAATCCGGAAATTATCCAACCTCAAAAGGCGAATTATCGTACAGGGAAGCGGTTGCCGGATGGTATAAAAAACGATTTGGCGTAACTTTGGATGCAAAAACCGAAGTTTGCTCTCTTATAGGATCAAAAGAAGGGCTTTCCCATTTGTTTTTTGCCTTTGTAGATCAAGGGGATGTAACTTTAGTTCCCGATCCAGCATATCCTGTATATAAAATTGGGACAACTCTAGCCGGTGGAGAGCCCTATATGCTTCCGCTGACCGAAAAAAATTGTTTCATACCCGATCTGGATTCCATTTCTCGGAATATCGTAAAAAAATCCAAACTGCTTTTTATTAATTACCCGAACAATCCGACCGGCGCCGTTGCCGACCTTGATTTCTTTAAAAGATGTGTCCAATTTGCCAAGAAAAACAATATTTTGCTTGTATCCGACCTTGCATATTCCGAAATGGGATACGATGGGTATAAACCGCATAGCGTTCTCGAAGTCCCGGGCGCAAAAGATTGTACTATCGAATTCCATTCGCTTTCAAAAACTTATAATATGACCGGATGGCGCATCGGGATGGCTGCGGGGAATTCGGAGGCCGTTTCAGCTCTGGCAACCATTAAATCAAATGTCGATAGCGGGGTTTTTAAAGCTATTCAATTTGCGGCGATCGAGGCATTGAATGGAGATCAAACATGCGTTATTGAAAATGCAAAAGTTTTCGAAGAAAGACGAAATGTTCTTATCGACGGATTGAATTCTTTGGGTTGGAAGATCTTTAAGCCTAAAGCCACATTTTATGTTTGGGCGCCTGTGCCGAAAGATGAAACGTCAGCTTCATTCACCGAAAAACTTTTGGATAAATCGGGGATTTTGGTTGTTCCGGGAAGTGGCTATGGGACGGCAGGCGAGGGTTATGTGCGTTTTGCGATAACTCTTCCAAAAGAGCGGATATCGGAGGCTATCGCCCGAATGAAGAAAAACGAGATCAGATTCTAGGATATAAAAAAATGAAAAAAGCTTTCTCAAGCACTCTGTTTCAAATAGTATGCCTTGTCGTTCTAATTGTTGTTTTTTGGGCGCCGATCATGTTCGACAACGAATTCTTCTATGATGATTATTCTTTTATTGATACTTTTAAAGCCGGGACGCCAAGCATCGGTTATTTTCTAAAGCCGCACAACGAACACTTTATGCCGATGTTTAAGGGCGTTTTCTTCTCGATGTATAAGATCTTCGGAGCGAACATCGTGCCATATATGGGTTTGGTGATAATAATGCACGTTATTAACGCAATCCTGATATTCTTCCTGCTTAAGCTGATCTTTGATAAAAAAAAGTTCCTGCCATTCCTGCTCACGCTCTTTTTCGCGCTGAATACCACTTACTATGAAATCCTTCATTGGTTCGTGAATACAAGCCAAGCCATTATGTTCTTCTTTTTGCTTTTAACTTTATTGCTCTTCCATTTATCCGAAAGGAATGGGAACAAAAAGTCGGTCTTTTTCTCAAGAACATGGGATATAGCATGCTTGTTTTTCCATATACAACAGGGTTTGCAGTTTTGTTAACGACCATCTCGCTTCTATTCGGATTTCTTCTTTTGCTGTATTTCTTCTTGAATAAAAAGTCGGATAGGATCGCTGTATTTTCAAAAAATCCAATCGCGTCATTTTCACTTATCTCAATATTTGCCTGCTATCTTGTTTTGGCTTTAGGCAGGGCATCGCTTGAGCCCGAGGCGTTCCTTAATTGGGGAAGATACCATTATATTCCGATGTTCTTTTTGACGATATTGCTCGGCGCTATATTTCCAAAGATACTGGACATATTCGGAAAGATATTTGATCGCGGCAGGCTTAGGGTTTTCTTTGTAATAATCTTTATCTTCTTCTTGATGACACAATTTGTTCTATTGAGGCAAAAGGCGCAATCGCCAGTGAGGACCGAGGGGCGTATTAATTCCTCTTTGTTGTCTTTTTCTTGACCGAATATCCGAAGTGGCCCAAATATTTGCCAAGCGTATAGTATTTCCCATGTGAATAACAAATAGGATCTGCTGCCTTGAAGTCAAATTTATCATCTTTGTCAAAATATTTTTTATCCGCATGAACGCATAAGACCTCGGCCATGAACATATCGTGGGAACCCAACGGTTTTATTTCTGTGACTCTGCATTCGATATTTATAGGGCTTTCTGCGACTAGTGGAGCCTTAACATGGAGAGCTTTTTTTTGGTCAATTTTGCCAGTGCGAATTTATCTATATCCCTTTCGGATTTAACGCCGCAAAGGTCTGTCGCAAACGCAAGTTGCTCGGTTGTAAGATTAATAACAAATTCTCTCGTCCTCTTGATTATTTCATAGGAATATCTCGTAGGCCGTATTGACACATAAGTCATCGCAGGATCAGAGCAAATGGTTCCGGTCCAAGATATCGTTATTAAATTATGAGTATCTGGTGAATTGCCGCAGGAAACAAGTATCGCGGGTAGGGGATAGACCATTGTTCCGGGTTTCCAAACGATCTTGCTCATTTCGACCCTCCCAATAGATAGAAATACCATCTTAAATAACTTGGAAGCCAGGCCCAAAGCTTGAAATTGGATTTACCGGCGGCCCTGTCATGCCAAGTTGTCGGAATTTCGGTTATCTTGAGACTAGTTAGGAACAGTGCCCTCGGACCTAAATTTGGGAAATTCCCAACTTCCTTCACTAATGCCATTATAACTTGTCAAGCCCCACGGGCTCAACCCCCATTTTATCTAGCCATTAAGCAATCGTCAGATGTTCTTTGTGGCGATAAAAAAATATTTTTAGGATTTTTGTCCAAAAAAGAAAGCCCGCCCCAGTCGGCTAGCCCATTTCAATTTTAGCTTTTTAGCCATTTGCTACAATGGTTGTATCATTTCTATGGAGGTGTCTTATGTTCAAAAACCGTCGGAAAACGTTCGCTTCCTAACCAGTCTCTTCATGATCAAATCTCATTAATTATTCGCCTTGTTTTCCTGCTTGGCCCCAGTTTTCTTTGGGAATATCTTCGATAACTATTATAACGGCTTCAGTTTTGCATTCAAGCGTATCGCAAACAGTTTTTGTCACATTTTCAATGAGTTTCTTTTTCATTTCAGCGGTTCTTCCGGCCCACATACCGATCTTGACTATTGGCATTTATCCCTCCTAATATATTAATGAATATTGGATAGAATGAATAAAAATAATTATCAATTAAATCGTCAGTTCTTTGAACACTTTTTCTACAATTATCAGGCTTTTTTCGGCTTCTTCTTTTGTAATATTTTCTCCGGTAGGATATCGAAGTTGAGGATAAAAATCATCGATATATGTTATGTCATCAAATTGTAACGAGAGTTTCTTGATGTTGTTTATAGACCGAAAAAGTTCTTTTAGATCATGAATGAAAGGGAATCTTTGTTTGTTTTTCAATAAAAACCATTTGAAGAGCTTTTCAATGGATTGGTGTGTGTGATAAACGGTAATATGATAATTATCCGATTCTTTCAGGATGATCTTTGCGGATTCCAGGTCATCTTTTGCGAACTGAAGCCATTCGTCCGCAACAAGCTGTCTTTCATCTTTCATATACTTTTTTGCCCTTATGAAAGATCTCGTACTGAATGGTTCCCCATAAATTTTGCCGCTTAACAAAAGCTTCTTTACTGAAAAAAAGTATATCAGTGGGCATTTCGATGTTAAAGATGGATTTTTTTGCCTTGGAAAGCAGAGAGTGCTTATCGGCCACGCCATCTTTAATTATACAAATATCCAGATCGCTATTTTCTTTGATCTTGCCGGAAATATAGCTTCCAAATAAATAGATCTCGTCAGGATCGACGGAATCTTTGATCGATCTAATAGCCTGATCAACTTTTGTTTTTGTAACCATATTATAATTCTATCAATCACGTACTTCAGTGTCAATTTGAATAAAATCAGGCTTCAAAATGGAATTGCACCTATTATTTGACGAAAATCATTCATGAGAGCTCCGAAAAATTTGCAAGATAAAAAATATAGCAGTTAATAAGGATTTTAGGGGCTGAATTTCAGTCCTTTTTTGTTTTTCTCTTTTCTTTTTCCCTCCTTTCCTAAGATTTTTGAGTCATTCTGAATAATTAACCATTATCAGGACGCACCCCTCCCTTGGGCGGCGCCAAGGCCGCCAGCAGGCTAAGCGTTAAACGATACAGCGGTTTGTCTTTCAAGTTGTGTGTGAGAAACAAAAACACTATACTCATCTTTCCTTTGGAAAACGTTAAGCAAAGCGATATCGGCTCTCATGTCAGCGGCAGCTTGGGACTGGAGCTGCCCGGAGATCAAACCCGCCTCTTTTAATTGTTTTATCACTTGATTGAATGCTTCAATGAATTCCAGAAGACATGCCATGAAAATGATTTTGGGATCAATGGGGTTGCGGCCGGCAGGGTTTTCATTATTATACGCGTCTTTTACTAATGCAGGGATGAAGTCAAGATTTAAAAAATCTTTAATTTTAACCAGTTTATGGTCTTTGGGAATGAAATTGCGGAAAATGAAATCGTCGAAGAATGTTTTTTCTTTAGCAGATGTTTTAAGCATTAGATTCCTCCTATATCAATAGTTTACTACTTCAGGAGAATATGTCAAAAACAGCATTCTATGTATTCCTTAGAGTGACCGACAGCTGGAATGTCTACGGCACAACATTGTATATGCGCAGCAAAGAATTGTTGAATTTTCCTGTTCGCGTAAGAGAGGGGGATACAAAAAGAAAAATGGCAACAGGCGAATTGCCTACTTGGCGGCGATCGCTATATGGATTAACAGAACGAACTGCTATAAAAAATGAAGGTGGATATCTATTTTCCCAAAACTATCGCCATGATCAAAATTCTAATTTTTTTAGATTAATTAGGATAGCGGATATTGATGTTCTCCAAAACGGGAATGGAGATCAGCGGAAGAAAGTCCTTCAAGAAATAGGAAAGAGAGGCGAAAATGCGGCTGATCAGACTACAGTTGAATTTAGCAAGCTCCTGAAGCAAGCAGGAATAATTGTTCCAGATCAAATCGGAGTTGACGATAGTCTTTTTTCCATATTATTAGAAGCAGGACGTTTAGAACCCGCGATGAAAGCAACACTCGCGAAGCTCTTAAAAAGTTTAACAAGAGAAGACCTCGACGAGCTCTTCGTTAGAAGATACATTGAATTCCGTCTCAACGATCTCGTTGGAGGTTTATCAAAAGCCAATCTCAACAAGCTCATTGGCGGCATATCAGATGAAGACTGCAAAAGGCTCATCAAGGGTTTAGGGCGTGATAGCTTTTTTGCTAATGCAAGGATTATTCATGAAAAACATCCGAATTTATTTGCAGAGAGGATTCTTCCGTATCTTCTTAACAAAGAGGAGCCATATCGCCCCTGATGCGAGGAGCGGCTAGATATTATTGGATCGGGGTAATGTCCAAATAATCCCATCTCTTCTTCCAAGCGCATGATCTTTATGCTAAATATTTGCCACATCTAAAAATCGAGCCTTGATTACACACTCATCATATTCTCCTTCGGGTGTTGAGTACCATGTAATACCGCCGCCGATGCCCATCTCATCCGAGAAATCCCAACTTCCAACTTCAAAATCCCAACAATGTTGTATTAATATTGTCCGGATCGGGACGTTGAAGAACATATCTCTATTTGGGGTAGAATATCCAATTGCGCCGGTATAGATATTTCTTTCTTCTTCTTCCAATTCTCTTATAATTTCCATTGCGCGGATCTTTGGGGCGCCCGTTACGGATCCTGATGGAAAAAGCGCTTTGAATACATCATAAATTGGGATTTCTTTATTAGTATTCCCTTTAACAGTTGAAGTCATCTGGTAAACTGTCCGATATTTTGCAACTTCGCAAAGTTTTGTTGTTTTAACCGAGCCTTTATCGCAAATTCTTCCCAAGTCATTCCTCAAAAGGTCGGTTATCATTATATTCTCGGCTCGATTCTTTGGGTCGCGATGCAGCCATGTCTTCCCGTAAATATTATTTATAAACGATCCATCCCTAAGAAGTGTTCCCTTCATAGGTTTAACGATTATTTCTCTATTTGTCTTTTTTAGGAACATTTCGGGGGACAGCGATAAAAGATCGAAGTCTTCATGCTTGATATATGCTGGATAGGGGACAGGTTGGTAATTTAGAAGCTTTTTGTAAAGAGCATATGTATCGCCTTTATGATCGAACCTCTTTTTTACGCAGAAGGTTATTTGGTATGTGTCGCCTTTGGCTATGTATTCTTTTATTTTGTTGATCTTGTCATGATATTGGGGTTGTGATAGATTGAAAGGGGGATCGGTTTGGGTGACGATGCCCGTATCGTCTAGGGGTAACGTCTTTCGGCCGACATCCGTTTTAACGTTGCCGAAACGGGCCTCGTTGCCTTTGCCGTAACCGTTGTATATTCCGAAGCATAGCAGCGGAAAATCGAATACTTCTTTTTTCTGAAGGACTTTCTCGAAGGCATACCCGGCTTCGTATGACAAAAAGCCCGCCAAGTAAAAGCCCTTCGAAATTGATCGTTCCATCTCTTCAAAGCAATTTTCTATCTCGGAAAGCTTATAAGTTTGTATTAAGCCGATGGGCTTATCGAATATTAAGTTTTGTTTATCGAAGTTTATCTCGCATAGCATAATTTGGGGTCTGGATGGCCGCGGCCTATAGCATGACTTGTTTGAATTATACCACAATGGTGTTAAAATTAGCTCATGCATAGCCACGAGCACGAGGCAAAAAGCCAAAGTTCTTTAATAATCACTCTGTCGGTTACAGCCATTATAATGTTCGTCGAATTCTTGGGGGGGGTGTTTTCGAACAGTTTGGCGCTGCTTTCCGATTCGGGCCACATGCTGACCGATGTTTTCTCGCTTGCTTTTGCTCTCTTGGCATTTTGGGTCGCAAGAAAAGTATCAGGCAATGTTGAAAAAACTTATGGGTATTATCGCCTAGAGATACTCTCTGCACTGGCAAATGGCGTAATTTTGGTTCTAATCGCGATCGCGATCTTTTGGGGCGCTTTTCGCCGGTTTTATTCTCCTCATGAAATAAACAGCAATTTAATGATGATCGTTGCCTTGGTGGGTCTTCTCGCAAACCTATTTTCAATATATATCCTTTCCCCCCACAGTAAAGAAAATTTAAATATTAAGGGCGCATTTCGGCATGTCGCATCTGATACTTTGTCTTCAATAGGCGTCATAATTGGCGGTCTGATCATCATGTTCACGGGCTTCACTGCGATCGATCCTATATTAAGCATAATAATAGGTCTTTTGATCTTGCGCGGCGCATACGATATTCTAACGGAATCTATTTCCATTCTTCTCGAAGCTGTTCCGGAAAGCATAGAACTTCCAAATGTTATAAAAAGCATCAAAGAGATCGAAGGCGTAAAAAATATCCACGACCTGCACATATGGACCATTACATCCGGCTATCACGCGCTGTCAGCGCATATTGACCTTGAAGACGCAAAGCTTTCGGAGTGCAGCGGAATTTTGGACAAGATCGAGGATATGCTCCATGATAAATTCAATATTGAACATGCGACTTTGCAGCCCGAGTGCGAATCATGTGAGGGAGGAATGATTTGCAGCAGACCCCACAAGCATTAAAGGAAAAGATCGATCAGATACTCCCATTGGTCCGGCGTCCGGCGCGCTATATCGGCAACGAATTGAATTCGATCCATAAAGATTGGGACAAGACGGCAATAAAGATCGCCATTGGCTACCCCGATCTATACGAGGTCGGCATGTCAAATCTTGGCATCCAAATTCTCTATCATATTCTTAATTTCCATGATGATGTTTTGTGCGAAAGATTTTTCTGTCCCGCAAATGATTTGGCCGAACAGCTGACAGCTAACGGCTTACCACTTTTCTCATTGGAATCCTGTCGGCCTTTGGGGGATTTTGACATGCTTGGCCTTTCCGTTGGGCATGAATTAACTTATACGAACATCATCACGATACTTAAACTTTCGAACATCTCAATTTTTGGCAAAGATCGATCAGACACCGATCCGCTTGTTTTTGCGGGAGGGCCCAGTACCTTCAATCCCATGCCTATCGAGGACTTTGTCGATTTTTTTGTTATAGGGGAAGCGGAGGAAGTGATCCTTGAAATAGTACAAGTAGTAACGGGCAACGAGGGACGAGTAACGAGATTAAAAAAGCTTTCAGAAATCCAAGGGGTTTACGTCCCTTCGATCGGAAATAAGACTAAAAAAAGATACGTAAAAGACCTTGATTCGGCGCCGTACCCCATAAAACCTATAGTTCCATTCCTTGAAACGATCCATGACAGGGCGGTCATCGAAGTTATGAGAGGATGCAAGCACGGGTGTAAATTCTGCAGTGCCTTTTGCGATTACAGGCCCGTCAGGGAGAGGAAAGCGGAAACTGTTTTGCGCCTGGCGCGGGAGATCATTCAAAATACCGGATACGAAGAACTTTCTTTAATATCTCTATCTTCATCAGATTATTCGGAGATCGAACCTATTGCGAGAATACTTTCGACCGAACTCGCTCCAAAGAAAATTAATGTCGCATTGCCATCGCTCCGATTGGATTCTCTCGGTGTAAAGCTCATGAAAGAGATCCAAAGGGTACGTCCAACTTCTGTGACGGTCGCCCCTGAAGCAGGGACCGATAGGCTGAGGGGACATATAAGGAAAAACTTGACCGAAGAGCAAATATTGTCGGGTGCTAGGGTCGCGTTCTCGGAAGGGATAACAAGCATTAAGCTATATTTTATGATAGGACTTCCGACGGAGAAAGTCGACGACCTATATGCGATAGCGAACCTTGCAAAAAAAGTAATCCAGATAGGGCTTGAATATTCGCATAAGGCCCATGTCACGGCCGCTGTCTCAACATTTATTCCGAAGCCGCATACTCCTTTTGAAAGAGAGAAGCAGATCTCGCTTCCTGAGATCCTTGAGCGCCAACAAATATTGAGACAAAATGTTCGTGGAAGAGGTTTGGAATTGAGATGGCATGACGCCAAAACTTCAATTATTGAGGGTGTTTTTTCGCGGGGAGACAAAAGGTTGTCGAAGGTGATCGAGCAAGCTTGGAATCTTGGCGCGCGCCTTGATGCTTGGTCGGAGAATTTCAAATTCGAACAATGGGAACAGGCATTTAAGAATTGCGGGATCTCCATGGATGAATATCTAAGGGAAAGGGCAGAGGGTGAAGCGCTTCCTTGGGGGAATATTTCTTGTTCATTGTAAAGATAATATATACAAAAGATGAATCAATTAAATTCATATCTCACCTTGATTTGATCCGCGCTCTTGAGCGGACGATAAGGCGAGCCGATCTTCCAATTTTATATTCACAAGGCTTCAATCCACGCATGAAGATATCATACAAGACTAGGGCATTAAAAGTGGGGGAAACATCCGATGCCTGCGAAGCGGAATTGACTTTCGAAACACAATTAGAGCTCTTAAAAGAAAGGCTAAATGAGGCCGCCCCAAAGGGGATCAGGATACTTATTATTGACGGTATTAAGAACTTATAGTATAATTAACACTGTTATGTACGCAATCATTGAAACGGGAAATAAACAATATAGGGTCCAAAAAGGCGATGTGATCGAGATAGAATTGCTGCCGGTATCGGATAGCGTCGATTTCGAGCATGTACTTTTGGTATCGGCCGACGATAAGATCGAAGTTGGAGCCCCTTATGTTAAGGGAGCCATAGTTTCGGGCAAGGTTCTTGAAACTTTCAAGGACGAGAAGGTCATAAACTACAAGTATAAGCACAAAGTCAATTATCATCGCAAAAAAGGGCACAGACAAAATCTAATGAAAGTTGAAATTCAGGAGGTTTCTTCTCATGGCACATAAAAAGGGCGGCGGGACATCCCGTAACGGCCGCGATTCAAATGGACAACGATTAGGCACCAAGGTTTACGGCGGACAACACATCCTTTCAGGCGGCATAATCCTCAGGCAGAGAGGAACACACATATATCCGGGTAAAAATGTAGGACTTGGTTCCGACCATACTCTTTTTGCCACAGCCGAAGGATTTGTAACGTTTTCAGGCAACAAAGTTTCAGTTCTTCCTCAAGCATAATTTGACATTTGTCATTTGACATTTGTCATTATATAATAGCCTGACTATGGCTAGATACGACACAATCGTAATTAAGATCGGAAGCTCGACTTTAACCAACGAAAAAGGCAAACTAGACCTTCCAAACCTAAAGCGCATCGTAAAAGAAGTAGCCGACCTCAAGAAGAAAGTCATCATCGTTACATCGGGCTCAATTGTTACAGGATCGGAGAGGTTAGGGCTTAAGACCAAACCAAAAACGATCCCCGAAAAACAATCCGCCGCGGCTGTAGGCCAAGCGATACTAATGCGCCAATACGATAAAGCCTTTGAAGCATTTGGCGTTACCGTCGCTCAAGTACTTTTGACCCGCGACGAATTGTCGGGCGGTGAAAGAAAGTTCAATGCGAAAAATTGCCTTCATATGCTTCTCAAGGAAGGCGTTGTTCCCGTAATAAACGAAAATGATGCCGTCGCGGTCGAAGAAATAAAAGTGGGGGACAACGACACGCTTTCTGCTTTGGTTTCTGTTATGATCGAAGCTGACCTCCTAGTCCTGCTTACCGATGTCGACGGCTTTTATTTGAGTTCCGATGAAGGCATCCCCTATAAAGTCGAACAAATAGACGATATCAATAATGAGGTTGAAGATGCCGCCGGGCATCCAAGCACTCAACTTGGGATAGGCGGCATGAAAACAAAGATCCAAGCGGCCAAAATATGCAAAAAAGCCGGCATTCCTGTTATCATCGCGCATGGGAGAACAACCGGCGTCATACAAAAAATCGCCGCCGGTGAAAAAGTTGGGACAAAATTTATATGAGCGAAGTTGAAGCAAAAGCAAAAGCTGCAAAAATAGCATCTATAAAGCTTGGAAATGTTCCAACCAAGGTCAAGAATTATGCTTTAGAAAAAATTGCCGATGCACTGAATAAGAATGCAAAATCCATTTTGGACGCAAATTCTATCGATCTTGAAGCCGGGGAGAAAAAAGAACTCTCCCGTTCGCTTTTGGACAGGCTGTCTCTTGATGGCGACAGGATAAAATCGATCGTGGAATCCCTATTCATCGTAAAAAATCTACCTGATCCAGTTGGCGAAGTTCTGTCTGAATGGCGAAGGTCTAATGGATTAAAGATCAAGAAAGTCAGGGTTCCGCTGGGTGTTATCGGAATAATCTACGAGGCCAGGCCCAATGTCACTGTGGATTCTGTGGCGCTATGTCTTAAGGCCGGGAATGCGGTGGTGCTTCGCGGAGGATCGGACGCTATTAATTCCAATATCATGCTTACAAAAGTTGTTCGAGAAGCTGCGTATGACGCGGGGATACCGGACGGATCGATCCAACTCATAGAAAATACGAATCGTGATTCCGCTGAAGAGATGATGGAGCTTCGCGACTATATTGATGTCTTGATACCGCGCGGCGGGAAAGGCTTGATACAAAATGTCATCAGGCGTTCAAGGATCCCGACTATCGAAACTGGCGAGGGCAATTGCCACGCATATGTAGAAAAGTCAGCCGATCTTAAGATGGCCGTAAATATTGTTCTCAATGCCAAAGTTTCTCGTCCATCTGTTTGCAACGCAATCGAAACACTATTAGTCGATGAAGCGATAGCCAGCAAGTTCCTGCCCATGGTTTTTGCCAAGCTTCGTGAAGCTCATGTTGAGCTGCGAGGAGACGCCAAAGTGTTAGAAATAGATCAAACGGTAAAGCCTGCAACAGATGAAGATTGGGCAACCGAATTTTTGGGTTTGATACTTGCTGTTAAAGTTGTAAAAAACTATGAAGAAGCGGTTTCACATATAAATAAATTCAGCACTAAGCATTCCGAAACAATTATCACAAAAGACAGAAAAGCTGCAGATTACTTTACATCCTATATTGATTCGGCGGCTGTTTATGTCAACGCGTCAACAAGGTTTACCGACGGGGGAGAATTCGGTTTCGGTGCGGAGATAGGAATTTCTACTCAAAAGCTTCACGCAAGAGGCCCGATGGGGCTTCCGGAACTTACAACTTATAAATATGTAGTCAGCGGCACCGGCCAGACAAGATGAAGCGCATAGGAATAATGGGCGGGACGTTCAATCCTCCGCATAATGGTCATTTGGCATTGGCAAAAGCGGCACTTGTAGAATTCGCTCTAGATGAAATCATATTTATTCCATCGGCAAATCCACCTCACAAAGATCCAAAAGATGTTATAGACAAAGAGCATCGCTTTAATATGGTTCTGATCGCGATCGGTAAAACTCCCAAATATTCCATTTCAAGGATCGAGCTCGATCGAAAAGGCATATCGTATGCTGTCGACACTTTTAACGGATTAGTTTTGAAATACAAGTCAAAAGTTAAACTTTTTTATATAATGGGCCTTGATTCCATAAACGAGATCTTGGATTGGAAAAAACCGCTCGAACTTTTCAAATTATGCGAATTTATTGTGGGGACCAGGCCGGGGACAAAGATCAGGACCTTTAAAAGGCTCGTTAAATTCCCGCCGCTTCAAAAAGAAGTCGACAAGATACATTTAATGGAATTAAAAGAAGATATTTCATCGTCGAATATCAGGAAAAGGATAAAAGAAGGCAAATCGGTCGCGGGCGTGCTCCCTCCAAAGGTATTAAAATATATTAAGGATAATAAGTTGTATAAATGAACATACCGCAATCCGAAAAAACAATTTTGCCAAACGGGTTAAAAGTTCTATCCGAGAGCATCCCAAGCCTTCGCTCGGCTGCTTTAGGGATCGTTGTTGGAGCCGGTTCTGCCGATGAATTGCAAGGAGAGGAAGGCCTTACTCATTTTATAGAACACATGGCTTTTAAAGGGACGCCGACAAGATCCGCTTTCCAAGTTGCGTCCGAACTTGATGCGGTTGGCGGAAGGCTTAACGCTTATACGAGCAAGGAAAATACAGTTTACTATGCAGTCGTTCTCGAAAGGCATCTGGATGTCGCGGTAAATGTTC
The DNA here is from genome assembly GCA_016223245.1 of Candidatus Saganbacteria bacterium. Taxonomy (NCBI): domain Bacteria; kingdom Bacillati; species Candidatus Saganbacteria bacterium. The sequence continues at coordinate 35,521 of JACRPL010000003.1, forward strand.
TTACGGATATTTTCTTGAATCCGGCTCTTCGCGACAGTGATATTAATATGGAAAAGAGCGTGATCCTTGAAGAGATCAATATGTATGAAGATACTCCGGACGAGCTTATACATGATCTTTTCGCGCAAACGATACTCCATGGCCATCCGGCGGGCAAGCCGACATTGGGAAACAAAGAAAGCGTTTCAAGCTTCAAACAAGGTTCATTTTCAACTTATCGCAACAGGCTTTATCGTCCCGACAATGTGCTTATTTCTGCCGCGGGGGATATTACCCATAAAGAAGTTTTGGGTTTGGCGGAAAAATTATTTAAAGATTTTTCGGGAAATAAAGTTTCACAAAAGCTTGGCCTGCCACAGATAAAAGGCGAAATAAAAGTTAAACATAAGAAGACAGAGCAGGTCCATCTTTGTTTGGGCACAAAAGGGATATCCCAAATAGACGAAGACAGGTACGCATTTTCGATCTTAGAGACGATCTTAGGCGGGTCAATGAGCTCCTGGCTTTTCCAAGAGATCCGTGAAAAGAGGGGGCTTGCTTATTCTATTTACTCAACCTCACAACCGATGCGTGATTTTGGCATATTCTATGTTTATTCGGGAACCGAGAAAAAGAATCTTGAACAAGTGATCGAATTGATATTAAAGCAGCTCTCTAAGATGAAGAAAGAGGGGATGTCAAAAGAAGAACTAACCCGCGCAAAAGAACATATCAAAGGCGGTTTAGTTTTAGGGCTCGAGTCCTCTTCTGCCCGTATGAGCTATATTGCAAAGTCCGAATATTACCACGGCAGAACAATTACTGTTGAAGAAATATTCGAAAAAGTCGATAAAGTAACACTGGACGATATCATAAGGCTTGCAACAGAGTATTTCGTAGACAAATATCTGACCTTAACGATCCTAGGCGATATTACCGAATCCCCGGTCAAAACTTTAAGCTGTTAAAAATACGGCAAAAAGGCTATAATATTCATCATGAATTTGAAAGTACAAGTTAAGAAATTGCCTCATTTTGAAGGGTTGCCTCTTCCAAAATACATGAGCGAACACGCGGCAGGCATGGATCTTTATGCCGCGGTAGGGGATGAGGTAATTATAGGATCCGGCGATTGGAGGCTAATTCCAACCGGATTATCCATTGCGATCCCGTCAGGATTTGAAGCTCAAGTAAGACCAAGGTCAGGATTAGCTTTAAAGCGGGGAGTTTCAGTTTTAAATACCCCCGGAACCGTTGATGCAGATTATCGCGGCGAAGTCGGAGTCATCTTAATGAACCACAGCAAAGAACAATTGGTCGTCAAACGCGGAGACAGGGTCGCACAAATGATAATCAATAAGATCGAGAGGATCGAATTTGAAGAAGTGTCCGAACTTCCTTCGACCGAAAGAGGGGCGGGAGGCTTTGGACACACTGGAGTGTCACATGGCAAAAATTAAAGTTATAGTTAACGGGGCAAAAGGCAAAATGGGATCAGAGACCGTGAAAGCCGTTGAGAAAGAAGCCGATCTTGAGCTTGTGGCTCAACTTGATGTATCCGACGATTTATCTGGATCCATAAAAAAATATAATGCTGAAGTTGTAGTGGATTTTACGCATCCTGATGCGGCAATGGGGAATATTGGAAATATTCTAAACGCCGGGGCTAACGCAATTGTAGGTACAACCGGGCTCAAACCGGATGATCTTAAAGAAATAGCCAAACTATGTGAAAAAAATAAAGTTAATTGTTTGGTCGCTCCAAACTTTGCCATTGGCGCTGTGCTTATGATGCAATTTTCAAAAGAAGCCGCCAAGCATTTAAAGAATGTTGAAATAATCGAACTGCATCATCCGCAAAAAGTCGATAAGCCGTCAGGGACAGCTATTAAGACAGCCCATATGATAAAAGAAACGATTGGCGGGGGAGGTGAGGTCCCGATCCACTCTGTTAGACTCCCGGGGCTTGTAGCTTCTCAAGAAGTTATTTTTGGGGGATTGGGGCAAACATTGACTATACGCCACGATACGATCAATCGCGAGGCATTTATGCCAGGAGTTATTCTTGCCATCCGAAAAGTCAAAAGCCTAAAAGGTCTAGTTTACGGATTGGAAAACATCTTGTAAAAGTTCGGAACCGAGGTCATTTCCCTAAGACAGCTTCGATGTGATGATCTCCCGACTCGAAAATCGGGGCCAAGTTTCCGTCAATATTTTTACCGTCAACTATTAGCTGTTTAACTCCATGTGCCGCGTTTTCCGGGTTCCTTACAACAATAAAATAATTAGCTCCCCTGAATTGTTTTTTAATTTCAAACCCGTTCCATTTTTTCGGTATGCATGGATTGATCCTTAAACCATTATATTCCGCGCGGACGCCCAATATATACTGGATCCATGCGACATATGCCCAGGCGGCAGTGCCTGTAAGCCATGAATTGCGGCCAAGCCCGAATTGAGGATGTTCTTTGCCCAAAATATTCTGGCAATAGACATATGGCTCAACTTCATAGAGGTCGGCGATATCATTTTTCTTTGACGGCAATATTTGCGTTCCATATTGATATGCGCGGTCGCCATTGCCGACCATTGCTTGAGCTATAACCTGCCACGGATTTGTCTGGAGGAAAACCCCTCCATTCTCTTTGGCTCCGGGAGGATATGTTGTTGTTCCGCCAATTTTGAAGTCAAAATGGTTGTATGCGGGCGCGATCAAGACCAATCCGTATTTTGAATTGAGCATTTTGTGAGCAGAATCTAAAGCTAATTTTGATTTTTCTTCATCGGCAAACCCGGCCATTACAGCCCAGCTTTGGACTAATAAATATATCTTAGCTTTTTCATTTTGGTCGGAGCCTACTTTTTTTCCTTCGTCAGTATAAGCTCTCAAATACCATTTGCCGTCCCAGCCGTCTTTGTTGACGGCGGATTTGAATTGCTCGTGTAATTTTTTATATTTTTCTACAAGTTTTGGCTTTTTTATGACTTGGCAGAGTTCGATCATATCAAGAAGTGCACGCCCTAGAAGCATACAGCTCCAAACAGATTCTGCTTTGCCTTTTCCTGTATCAAGGTTTAGCGTATCGTCCCAGTCTGCCCATCCGGCAAGAGTTAGGCCATGATCTCCAGTGTGGGTTGCCGAAAATTCGATCGCCGCCTGCAAATGTTCAAGTACTGTTCCAACGCCGTTCAAGGATTTTACTTTTTCGTCTAGGAATTTAAAATTGCCGGTTTCTTTTATGTAAGCGCAAGTAGCGAGTATTGGCCACAAATGATCGTCGCTATACCATTTTGCCGACTTTTTGCTGCCTTCAACCGCATCTCCAATATCAATCTCTCCGGTTAATGGATAAAATTGATGGGCGGCATAGCCTTCTTTATATTGGATCTTCAATAATTTGATTATTGTATTCTTTGCTTCTTCTGGAATCGCATGCATAACCCCCAATGTATCTTGAGCCGTATCACGGAAGCCCATCCCTCGATTGACGCCAAGCTGATATAGCGATACAAAGCGCGACCAATTGAATGTTGATCTGCATTGATACTGGTTCCATGTGTTCAGCATTACGTTGACTTCGGTATCCGGCGTTTTGACTTCGATTTTGGAGATATATTCGCTCCACGACCTCTTTAAATTATCGAATGAAGCATGGACTGTGTTCAAATCCCTATATTTTTTGATCATGGGAAGTGCGACTTCAGGAGTTTCCGCGGTCCCTAGAATAAATACGATCTCTTTTTCTTCATTAGGGGCTAATTCAACTTCTATGCAAAGCGATCCAATGCCATTTCCGCGCAAGGCTTCCGAATTGGAGCATGTACCGTTTGTTACAGCGATAGGATTTAAAAGAGTTTTGTAGTTTCCGATGAATTTCTCGCGATCCGTGTCAAAGCTATGAACTTTTGCGTTTGTTGAAAAGAAAGTATAGCCCAAGGTTTTCATGAATGAGGTCCAGAATATAGAATTATTCTTGAATGTTCCCTGATTTATCTGCTGGCACCAGTCGACATTCGTTTGGTCTTTCATGGAATCATAAAAAGAAAATTCGGCGTAGCTAAAAAGCTTTAATTTGCGGGCTTTATTGTCTTTATTTTTGATCTTTACATGCCATAGTTCGAGCGCTTCATCTCCAGGCACGAAATAGGTGATCTTTGATTCAATGTTTTCATAAGTTGTTGTAATTGTCGTATATCCCAAACCATGCCGACATTCATAGTTCATTATTTCATCATTTTGGATTTGTGATTTGTTTGGGATTTGGGATTTGGAAATTGGGATTTGTGTTGTCGGCTGCCATGTAGGAGACCAATAGAACCCTTTTGATTCATCTTTTATATATACATATCGTCCTGGTTGGTCTACCGGTATCGAATTATAGCGATATCTTAGAAGTCTTTTATTTTTTGGATCGCGGTCGAAGGAATAGCCTCCGCCGGTATTTGAAACGATGCCTCCATATTGTCCTTTTCCTATATAATTGATCCATGGGGTCGGGGTATCGGGCCTTTCTATCACGTATTCGTTATTTTCTACGTCAAAATGTCCGAATTTCATGCTAATTAAATCTTCCTTTCATGTATTATTTCAAAATGGGATTAGGATTATATATTTCTAATGGAGGGGACGTAAAATACTTCATTTTTTGGATAATTTGTCTAAATGTCGCGACAATGCTTCGCTATTTTTAAAAGCTTTTCCCTTTTTACCTTTTGATAGCTTTTCAAGCTTAAGAAGTTCCTCATCGGAGAAGGCTTCGTCAACTGACTTAGGGGTGATAATTATTTTGTATCCGTCGTCCGCCACTTCGACATAATCACCCGGATGAAGGCCAACTCTTTTTAGCACCAAATTTGGGATCCTTAATAGATTTTCTTTCTTAATTTTTTCTACCATTTTATGCCCTCCAAAAATATTTATAAATTACCTGGAATTTCTCAAAACTCCTGTCGATAACATTATAGCACCCAATTATGGCTTGGGGCAAAGATGAGTTTTTAGGAAAAATATGAGGAAACAACATGGCAGCTTTTGAATGTAGAGTCCGAGCAGGGGAAACTGCAAACTGGAAATTGGTGAGGCAAAGAGCAACATTAGCAGGAGATCCTGCGAAATTAAGAGCGGGAGATAATCGTGTGAATTTGGCTGGAATTGTGGCTTTGCGAAGGATGGAGACGTTAAATGTATTTTAGTATTGTCCAAGGAATGGCATCGATCCCTTTTTTGATTGGGTAGCGAGAGGCGCTGGAATTAATAAACAGCGATTTGCCAAGTAGCATTTTTGTCTTTTTCAAACTGTTGATCCCCTTCAGGTCGCTATCCGTAATTTTTGAAGAGAGTTTTATTTCTATCGGATAAAGTTTGCCGTTTACATCAATTAAAATATCAATTTCTTCTTTTTCTTTGGTCCGGTAATACCAAACGGGGGGTTCCTGTCCTCGATTCCAGAAGCTCTTGATGATTTCAGAAAATACAAAAGTTTCAAATAGCGCTCCTGCCATTGCGCCATTCATTGTTGTTTTTGGGTCTTTCCAGCCAGTCAGATAGCAAGCTAGTCCCGTATCCAGAAAGTATAGTTTAGGAGATTTGATCAATCGTTTAGAAATATTATTATAATACGGCCGAAGCAAAAAGACGTGGCCGCTAGCCTCTAAAATACTTAACCATTCTTTGGCTGTGTTGACAGTTATGTCGCTGTTCCGGGCAAGATCGGAAAGATTTAAGAGTTGGGCTGTTCTGGCTGCGCAAAGCCTGATAAATTTTTCAAAACTCGATAAAGAGCCAACCCGAACCAAATCCCTTAGGTCGCGGTCAATATATGTTTGAATATAGGAGCCGTAAAACGTATCTAGTGGAAGAATATTTTTTCCAATGAGCTTTGGGAAAGACCCTCGAATAATAAGCGAGAATAATTCCATGAGCCGAGGTTTGGGCAGGCTCACGGGAAATTTGTTTTTCTCAAGGATATTCAGCAAACCGATAGATTTATTTCCTGTTTCTTCTGAAAGTGAAATGCCGCTCAATTTTAAGATGGCTACTCTGCCTGCCAAGGATTCGGACACGCCTTTCATCAGATGGAATTGCTGTGAGCCGGTCAGCCAATAAGAAAGCTTTCCTTTTGCGCGATCAACCCTGGTTTTTATGTAGGGCAATAGCTGCGGAGCATATTGTATCTCGTCAACGATCAATGGAGGCGGGTTTTTCTCAAGGAACAAAGCCGGATCGGATTTGGCGGCGGAACGGAATTCAAATTCATCGAGTGATACATATGCGTGCTTGCTCTTTTTGCTTAAGTGCTCAAGTAGAGTGGTTTTCCCTACTTGCCTGGGGCCTGCAAGCAGGATAACGGGAGATAATCGGCTTAGCTTAAGGATTAAATGTTCAAGCTGTCTTTTTTTGTACATATGGCTATTTTATACTACTACTATAAATTAGTCAAGTACGCGAGCCTTGCGAAGGGCGCACTGCGACAGAAACGACTTAGATAATCAACGCTTTATGGAGTGAAACCGCAAGATCTTTATTCTCAAACTTCAAAATACTTCCGAACAGTTGGAATGTCGCATAGATCACATGCCCTTTTCCGATCTTAGCCTCAAGAAGAGCATGGTGGCCGTCCTCGAACTTTTGCATCACTTCGACCGACTTTTTATCTTTAACCGAAACTATATCTCGAAAACCGCATGCGTAGGAGTTAGATTTTGGAATAAATAATTTATCTTTTATGATCTCCGTGTATCGATGCTCAACTTCAAGAAGTCTTTCCAGAAGAGGTTTTTCGTATAAATGTCCATGCTCGTCTTTTAGCCCGAACCTGCATTCGGAAATTAAAAATCCGCCGTTGTTCACAAATTCCATGATATTTTCGAATTGTTTTTCGCTTAAAAGGTATGGGTTTGCGAGAAGCAATCTTTTGTATGGCGGTATTTTTTCTTCAAATTCTTTGTCGAAAATAAAGTCGGCATGAATATTGTTCTGCCATGTAAGGCGATAAGCACCTGCGATCGAATTGTTCGAGTAAAACATTCCAAGATCGCCTCTGCCCGAGAACCATGTTGGAGGTGTCGGCCTTGATTGGCCTTCTTCTTGGTATGTTTCGAGGTCTGATTGGCGGGAATAATAGATTGCAGTGTGGCTATGTTTCTGTGGTTCTGTGTCACTGTGTCTCTGTGTCGCTATGATCTCTTTTATCGCATCGTATCTTTCTGTTTTGGTTCCGTCGGGCTTCATTATTCCAAATCCGCCTGTTTCCGATCCAAAAAGTGGGGGTCTCCAGTTGTGGAACAATATCAATTTTGCGCCATGCTCACTTATGACTTCGACCCAATCTTTAATATCAGCGCCTGTCACCCAGTCACCATTGCCCCATCTAACATTGGGGCCGCCTTGAAGTTCCGATACAATAAATTCTGATCCCGTCGATTCGCAAACCGAACGCCAATAATCAGCAATTTGGGCTAAGGATTCGATAGAATTTTCTGTGCCCTTGGGGTAAATATCCCAGCCGAACCAATCCATCTCTTCGGCAATAACTCTATGATCGGCGATCCTATTAATTATGCTCGTAAAGCTATTTGTACCGATCTTATTTTCTTTATCGTATTCTTTTATTATTGCTTTTAGGTTCTTTAGCCATTCGGACAACGATTCCGATTTGAATTTGAACCAATCAAGATATATATGAGGGTTTCCCGCATCCCACATGCCGACCCTTGGAGTCTTTATTTGCGCAAAGTCGGAGAAAGTCTGGGTCCAAAACTTTGTGCCCCAGGCATAGTTTAATTCGTCCAAAGTTTTATATTTAGCTTTCGCATATTTTATAAATTTCTTATTGGTTTGTGCGCAATGGCAATAATCTTTGTTATGGGTGAGATCAAGCGGCGGATAATTTGGCTCGTTATCGATCTGCCACATGAAAAGGGCAGGGTGTTTTGCGTATCTTTCCGCCATTTTTCTTGTTAATCGCTCGGCGTATTTTTTATATATTGGATTGTCCCTGCAGGCGTTTGGACGCGGCCCATATTCGGGGTGGATATAGCCGTCGTTTGATATATGCAGGATTTCGGGATACTTTGACACTAGCCATTGGGGGGCTTGAGAGACTGGGACTCCGAGCAATACTTTTAGTTTGTGTTTTTCGCATAGCGCCATCGCATGATCGAGGTCTTCGAAGGTGAATTTGTTATCAGTTTTTTCCAATAAGTCCCAAGCCATTTCTGCGAAACGGACAACGCCAAAGCCTATCTTTTTTATTTCAGAAAATTCTTTATCCCAGATCTCTCTTGGGTATTGGTCGGGATAAAATGTGACTCCGAATTGCATGGCTATATTATAAAGGGTCAAGGGGCGGGGGGGCAAGGAGATTACTGTGTCTAAATTAGATTCTTATCAGGCATAAATACGCGCAATAAATTTGGTTGCATTGTAAAGCTCGGAATCGAATAGTACTTTTGCAGCTTTAAACGATTCTTCCGACTTCTCAATCTCCAATTTGATCCTTATTTTAAGATTGGAAGAATTCATACTTTTATTCCTTCCCTTTCAATGTTTTTTGCAAAAGCGGTCCCAAGTTCTTTTAAAAAAGAATAATGGGATTCTTCGATTATTTTGGGTGAAAGCAAGATCCCATATTTGAGGAGTAATTTTGTGGCAAATGAAGCTATTTTTTTCATTAGAGTTGAATCCGACTTATCTACTCTACCAAGATAAAAACATCTATATCTGATCCGTTATTAAAATCTCCACGAGCCTTTGACCCGAACAAAAGTATCTGTTTGATATTGTTTTTTGCAAAAGATTTAAGATTACCACTGAATTCTTTTAGCGCAACTTCTTCTATATCATTCAATTTGCCGATCATAAAAAATACTTCCCTCCCAGGTGAAATCCCTCAAAACATTTGCCGGTAACTTATTGTACCAGATTAAAGGGGTTTAGGTAAAGTCACGGTTGGCTTATTCAAACAAGTTATGGAAGGATGTAAGTTTGTCGGACATAATGCCGCTCAGCTTAAAGCTGTTCTTGATAACCCTTCAAAAGCTGGAGATGCCCTAACTTATGTGAGTTTATTGGATTCAAGAAAATTTGCAGAACGGTTGAGCGCCCAAACCGGTAGGACATTCATGGTTCAAACTGAAGATGAATGGTTAAAAGCTAAAAACAAATTATCAGGAAACAACTGGACGTGGACAGAAAGTAAATATTTTGACGATACTTATGTTCTCCGTCACCTGTTCAACTACAACCGAAACAACCGCAATCCAGAGGATCGCTATGACAACGATGCGGTCCGTCTTGTTGAGGACAGATAATAATTTACTCTTTATACTTTTAGTCTTTTACACTTTCGGAAATTTGAGGGGGAATAATGGAAGGGCCTAAGATAGAATGTAAACTAAAGCTGGGCTTGTTGTTGAGCGATAGGCTTATTCTACAGTAACAGACTTTGCAAGATTTCGAGGCTGATCTACGTGACAGCCTCTTTTAACAGCTATATAATAAGCTAGAAGCTGAAGAGGGATTACGGCAAGTATTGGCGATAAGGCTTCCGTAATTGTTGGAATTGAAATGATATCATCCGCTTTTTCCGTGATCAAATCGTCGCCATCGGCCGCGACAGCTATAACCATCCCGCCTCTGGCTTTTACTTCTTCGACATTTCCCAAAATCTTGTCGTATCTCCTGCCTGATAGCGCTAAAACAATCACCGGCATGTGCTTGTCGATCAAAGCTATTGGCCCGTGCTTCATTTCGGCGGCCGGATAGCCTTCCGCATGTATATATGATATTTCTTTAAGCTTGAGAGCTCCTTCAAGCGCTATAGGGAATCCTTTTCCCCGTCCCAAAAATAATGCATTGTTCGCTTTATAATATTTTCCCGCGATCTTTTCTATATCTTTTTCGCGAAGCAAAACTCTTTCTAATTTATCGGGGACTTCCATAAGGTCAGATATCATTTTTTGGACTTCGGATAATGGGATCGATCCTCGCTTTTTAGCAAGAAACAACGCGAACAGGTAAATTACGGTCAATTGAGTTGTGAAAGCTTTTGTTGACGCGACGCCTATTTCAGGGCCCGCATAAGTGTAAATAACGCCATGCGATTCGCGCGCGACACTAGACCCAACCACATTACAGATGCTTATTACTTTTGCCCCCTGGGCTTTTGCTTCCCAAATTGCGCCAAGAGTATCGGCTGTTTCGCCGGATTGTGATATTGCGATAACTAAAGTATTTTCGTCTACTATCGGGTGGCGATATCTGAACTCGGCGGCGTATTCGACCTCCGACGGTATCCTTAAAAGCTGTTCCACCAAATATTCGCCAATAAGACCCGCGTGCCACGACGTTCCGCAAGCTGTAAATACTATCCTGTTAACTTTCTTAGCTTCTTCCTCGGTGAAATTTAATTCGTCGAAGTGGATGAAAGAAGACTCGATCTTGACCCTGCCCGATATCGTATCGCGGATGGCCTTTGGCTGTTCGTGTATCTCTTTTAGCATGAAATGCGCGTAACCGCCTTTTTCAGCGGATTCGGGATCCCAAGAGATAAGGGCCACTTCTTTTTCTATCTTATCGCCTGTTAACGATTGGACTTTTATGTCGTAGTGGGTGAGTGTCGCGACTTCGAAATCATTCATATATATTATTTGGCTTGTATATTTCAATAGCGCGGGAATATCTGACGAAACGAAATATTCACCTTCAAGAACGCCTATTACAAGCGGGCTTCCGTGGCGAGCTGTCACTATTTTATTTGGTTCTTTCTGGCAGACGACTGCTAAAGCGTATGAACCTTCGATCTCATTTAGCGAGGCTTTGACCGCGTCTTCAAGAGAGGCGCCGCGAGCTTTAAGATGCTTTTCGATAAGGTGTGCTACAACTTCCGTATCAGTTGTCGATAAAAAACGATGGCCTTCTTCACTAAGCTTTCGCCTCAACTGGAGATAATTTTCTATTATGCCGTTGTGTACGACGGCGATCTCATTGTGGCAATCGGTATGCGGATGGCTGTTCTCGTCGGATGGCCTGCCATGCGTCGCCCATCTTGTGTGTCCGATGCCGATATTTCCGGAAATCGGGCGTTTAACCAATTCTTTTTCAAGATCGACAATTTTGCCTAAGGATTTTGTAACGAAAAGACGCCCTTCGTCAATTGTAGCGACCCCTGCCGAATCGTATCCCCTGTACTCGAGCTTCTTTAAGCCTTCGAGCAAGAAGGGTAGGGACTCTTTTGTTCCGATATATCCGAAAATTCCGCACATATTAACTTACCTGATTATTTTCCTTGCGAAAGGATCGCTTCCATTTCGCGTTTTGCAAGTTCAAGCTGATTTTGTATCTCGGCTCGATCGATCTCTGCCTTTGATCCAGTTACATAATCCCAAAGAATGCCAAATCTCCTGGTCAATATAGGCTCAAGCATTCCCCAAGCTGTGATGCAAGGATAGGCTTTTCCATATATTATGGCATCTTTAAATATTTTTCTTGCAGGATCTACGGAGAAATAAGGGTCATCGAATACTTTTTTATAAGCCGGCAGGAATCCGCAGGCTTTTGTATAGGCCAGCTGGGCTTTAGGATCGATCGTTAAATATTTCAAAACTTTGAATGCGGCGTCTTTGTTCTTGGATGCATTGAATATTGCAAGGTTGCTTCCTCCAACAAAAGTATATCTTCCTTTAGGTCCCTTAGGATAAGGAACGACAGCAAAATTTCTGGCGGTTATCGAATCGGACGCTCCGCCTTGCGCAGGAGGAGTTGTCAGGGTCCTTACTTCATATGGGCCGTCAAAATACATTGCAACTGATCCGTTATTGAAGTTCGAGCTTACTTGAGCGGTGTTTAATTCCAAATATTCTGGCGGTACTAGTCCTTGTTTTGCCAAGTTCACGTAGAACAATATTGCATCAACCGCTTCTTTGTCGTTTAACAGAGACGTTTTCATGTCGGGAGCCAGGAAATCTCCGCCTGAAGCCCAGATCCAAGGGGCAAGATTGTGAACAACGTTCCAGTCATTCTTACCGGACATTCCTAACGGCAAAATTTCCAATCCTTCTATTGTAAGCTTCGCTTCTTTTATTTTCTTAAGAGAGCTTTCAAACGATTGCCAGGTATCAATATCTTTTGCGGTTAATCCTAACTTTTTGAAAACGTCGGTTCTGTAAAATAGAGCGCGTGCGTCAACGATCCAGGGAACAGCTGTCACTTGTCCGGAGCCTACGATACCGCTTGTTTTCCATGCAGCAGGAACAAAAGCTTTTTCTCCGCCAAGTTCTGCGGCTTTGTCTTTCATGTCCCAAAGCGCGCCCATGCCGGATATTGATCCGACCCAAGTAGAGCCTAGCTGTACGATATCCGGGACATCATTTGATGTAGCGGCGGTTGTGATCTTGGTCCACGCGGCTCCCCAGTCAAGTACAGTAACTTTGATCTTTATATTCGGGTTTACATCTTCGAAATCTTTCAAAACCTCTTCCATATCTTTTTGGGGCTCAAGGGAGTTTGGCATCATCCACAATTTTAAAGTGACAGGGCCGCCTTCTTTTTTCGATGGGGCGCAGGAAATAAGGGACATCGACAACAAAACGAGGCAGAACACGGCAATAAACTTTCTCACGTCTTTTTCTCCTTTTATTTTGATTACTCTATAGCAATTATACCATTTTTTTGAGAAAATATTAATATATGGAGATATTAATTGCCGAGCACGCGGGATTTTGCGAAGGGGTTGAAAGAGCGTATCAAATAGCGCTAGAGCAAACGATCGCAAAAAAGCCTGTATATATGTTAGGGAATCTTGTCCATAACACTCAAGTTGTCGAAAAATTAAAGAATCTTGGAGTAAAAACCGTAAACAATTTGTCTGAAGTACCTCTTGAGCCAAAAGGCATATTAATTATTTCAGCTCACGGAGTAACCCCTAAAACTTATGAAGACGCCAAGGCTTTGGGGTATGAGCTTATCGATACGACATGCCCATGGGTCAAAAACGCGCAACGATTGGCAAAAAATTTATCAGAAAAGGGGCTAACAATCGTCATAATCGGCGACAAAGAACATCCCGAGGTCCGCGGGATACTGGGTTGGGCGAATAATAAGGCATTTGTCGTCCAATCGCCAACAGATCTTAACCAAATTCCTGATAGCGTTTTAATAAATGGGGTGGGTGTCGTTGCCCAGACTACGCAATCGGAAGCAAATTTTGATTCAGTCGTTTCAAGTCTTAAAGTTAGGACAAAAAACGTCATCGCACACAAGACTATTTGCGGAGCGACAAGCAAAAGGCAGGGTGCGGCGGTTGAGCTCGCGAAGAAAGTCGATCTAATGCTCGTTATTGGCGATACAAAGAGCGCGAACACCAAGAGGTTGACCGAGTTGTGCAAAAAAACCGGGACTGAAACCTTTCAAATACAGACAGCGAAAGAATTGGACAAGAATTGGTTCAAGAATAAAGAAAAATTAGGAATTACAGCTGGCGCTTCAACTCCAGAGTGGGTTATGGACGAAGTTATAAATCTTCTTCAGGCTCAATGAGCACTCTATAAAAGCAATAGGTCGTCAACACGATTATGAAAATCCAGGATATCGACATAAATAGCCAGCCATAAATGTTCATTCGATCTCTCCCAAAGCTTTTTTCCTGTGCCAAGCGATGTGCACAAGAAATGCTATCGACAGGAACAACAATATCAATCCGATCCTTGTTGTCAATACGTATGGCTTTTGCGCATCGGGAACATTGTGCATCATAATTGTCGGTATGCCTTCCTGAATTATCCAAAACCATAAAATTGAAAAAAGAAATAGGGGGGTCACATATTTTATTATTGGCTTGTAAAATCCGGGGATCCGCATTTCGGCGCCATGATGCATTTCATCCCAAGCTTTTTCGATACCGAATATCCAGACAAATATCACTGTCTCAATCGTTCCGAAAAGCACTAGGCAGAAAGTCCCGGCCCAGAAATCAAGCTCGTCCACTACTCCATATCCCAGAAAGAAAATAGGCAGCTGGCATAGCAAAAATAAAATTATCCCAAGCCTGGAAACTACTTTTTTTCTGTCCAAATTGAATTCGTCGGAAATAAATGCAATTGCTGGTTCCGCAAGCGATACAGATGACGTGATGCCCGCTAAAAATAATAGGAGGAACCAGAGAACCGCGAATATCGCCCCGAATTGGATCTGCGCGAAAATAAGCGGGATAGATACAAAACCAAGATTAAAAGCCCCGCTTTTTGCGGCTTCCATCGCCCCGACCTGGCCAAAAAATGCGAATGCTGCAGGGATCGCGATTGATCCGCCGAGTACAACTTCTGCAAGCTCGTTTGTGGCCGAAGCTGAAAGCCCGGATAAAACTATATCATCCCCGCGTTTCAAATAACTCGCATAGGTCAATATTGCGCCGATACCGACACTTAACGTGAAGAATATTTGCCCCGCGGCCGCCATCCAAACTTTTGCGCTCGATAATATCGAGAAATCAGGATTCCATAAAAATCCCAATCCGTTCACGATGCTCCAATCGGGGTGCAGGGGATTTGGCACCCCAAGGGTTAAAACCCTCACCGCAACGATCGCTCCAAAAATAAAAAGTATCGGCATAGCTATCTTGCAGAGGAGTTCGATCCCGCCCTCAATGCCTTTATATAGAAAGTAAAAATTTAATATGAAAGTTATCATGAAAAATATATATGCGGTTGTGATATTGCTGCCTGGAGCCAAGCCTTGATATGCCGAAAGGAAACCTTTCATCCCTTCAGGAGTTGCGATCGCAAAAAGCTTCCCTGTTATCGCAAAGAACGCATAGCCCAAAAGCCAAGATTCTATATATGTATAGTAAATAAATATCACGATCGGGCCAAAGACGCCGATTACTCCTAAGTATTTGACGATCCTGTTCTTCCAAAGGCGGTTGAGCGCAAATGGGGCGCTTCCGTGACCGAAAAGTCCCCCATGCCGCCCAATTGCCCACTCGATCCACATAAGGGGTATTCCAAGAAGAAGAAAAGAGATGAAATACGGGATCATGAAAGCGCCGCCGCCGTTCTGTACTGCCTGGACCGGAAATCTTAAGAAATTTCCAAGACCCACAGCCGATCCCGCGACAGCAAGTATGATCCCAAGTTTTGTTCCCCATTTTTGGCGTTTTTTCTCTGCCAGCATATTTAAAATTGTACCATATGTTATAATAAATTATAAGATGAAATCCTATAATTTAGCATTATTTTTGGTTTTGACCCTTATATTTTGCGGCCTAAGTTCAGTTCCCGTATCAGCATTTCAAGCTACGGCAACACTTGAAGAAGTAAGGGTCGGAATGTATCCCAACCTGATAAGAGTGGTGCTCGATATCGATGGCCCGGCAACTTTCAACTATATAACCTCCGAGAGCGAATTGAATATCAATTTATTGAATGTCGATAGGGGACAAAGTGTAGGCGATCTGCTTTCCGTCAATGATTGGGTCGTACAAAATATAGAAACAAAAAGCAGCACAGACGGGGTTTCGGTCAAAATACCTCTTTCATATCCTGTGGCGTACAAAGTATACCCATTAGCATCTCCTTCGAGGATAGTTGTTGATTTTGACCGGACCTTTACCCAAATAAAGAAAGCGGCAACAATATCTAACGGCGTGGACTATTTTTATGTTATTAAAGGTGATGGCGATGATTATGTCACGGCGCAGTTATTGGATGTTGATCCCGCGAAGGCGGATATTTTTCCGGCGCTTGGGCGGCCATCAAAATCTTTCCTATCTTCAGTCGCAAGCTTTCTAACCCCTTGGGCCAAAGAAAAAAAGCCCGGATTCTATAAATCCCGCGTTTCGGATATTGTAAAGGAATATAACGCCCTTGCAGGAGTTAACGGGACATATTTTGACATTAAAACATCCAATCCCCTTGGCATCTTAATGATCGACGGCCGGCTTGTTTCATATCCGATCTCCGACAGGACAGCGCTAGTCGTAACTAAGGACAAAAAACATTATGTAGACAACATAATGCTGGATTCATATTTTGAGATCAACGGCGTTAAGTATACGATAACCGGGGTCAACGAGCCTCGGGCGTCACAATCGGACATAATACTTTATACGCCTGATTATGGCGAGCTCACAAAAACAAACGCTTCAGGCATAGACCTCGTTGTAGAAGACGGCAAGATCAAGTCTACAAGAAGCGGAAATACTTGGATCCCTGAAAACGGGTTTGTGCTTTCGGCTGGAGCTTTGTATGCGGAAAACCTGGCAGGGACCGTGCAGATAGGTGATCAAACAAAGATCGTCATTAATGTTATCCCTTATTCCACAAGCATTCACGGTGAACTGCTACATTTGGTCGGGGGAGGTCCGAGGCTCCTCAAGTCCGGGAGGATATACATCTCGAAGTATGAAGAAAAATTCAGGCGCGACATATCGCGCGGCCGTGCGGCAAGGACCGCAATTGGCATAACCGATAAGGGCCATTTGATGTTTGTTACCGTGGACGGCCGCGCGCGAGGCAAGAAAAAGAAGAACGGATCGAGAAGCCTTGGAATGAGCTTGACCGAGCTTGCGTATTTTATGCAGTCGCTTGGAGTGCAAGACGCCCTCAATCTTGACGGCGGCGGATCGACCACGATGTCTATTTACGGCAATGTCATGAACCATCCGGTCGACGGCGCGCAGAGAAGTGTATCGAACGCGATATTGATCAAGTGATTTATTTTGCCACTTCTTTTACAACCTTAATAAATTCACTTGCGTCTTTGAATTTCTTGTAGACTGACGCGAATCGCACATAAGCGATCTGGTTCAAATTTTGGAGCTTCTTTAGCGTGATATCCCCGATCTGCGAGCTTTTGACTTCCCGGCTTTCTTGGTGCTGGAGCGCCTCTTCCACTTCTTTTATCATTTTTTCGATCTTATCCATTGGTATCGGCAGCTTATGGCAAGCGCGAAGCACTCCCGACAGAAGTTTACCGCGGCTGTACTTTTCCCTCTGGCCGTCCCGTTTTACAACCCACGGCAATTTTTCCTCGATCCTTTCTGATGATGTAAACCGCCGTTTGCACGAAAGGCATTGCCTTCTTCTCCGGACGGAGTCGCCGTTGTTTACTATTCTTGATTCAAGCACTTTATCGTTATCTTTACTGCAGAACGGGCAACGCATTAAACGCTTCCTCCGGCGGGAAGAATATTTGTTAAAATTGAATTGTGGCCGTTAACGAAATCCAACGCGCTTAAAACTTTTCCGCCTTCGTATTGGACTGTTTCAAGTTGAAGCGCGCCAGAACCGCAAGCAATTACAATATTCCCACCAACTAGCATTACATATCCGGGCTCAAACTTTTTCTCAAGCGGTACAGGGTTTGCTTTTAGGATCCTTAATGATTTTCCCATAAAGTAAGTGTGCGTGCAAGGCCAGGGGACAAGCGCTCTAACTTGATTGTTGATCTCTGTTGCAGATCTCCTAAAATCGATCTCTCCTGTTTCTTTTGTGATAAGTTGCGCGTATGTCGCATCGGCGTGTTTTTGCGGGGTTCTTTTTGATGTGTTGTTTTTAATTTGTGAAATAGCTTTCAATAGAGTTTGCGACCCGATATTAAAAAGCTTTTCTTTAAGAGTTTCAGAATTATCTTGTGGATCTATTTGGGCTTCATCTTGCAGTAGAATGTCTCCAGTGTCTAATGTTTCATCAAGATGCATGATAGTTACGCCTGTTTTTATTTCGCCTTTGAGCATTGCCCATTGGATAGGCGCCGCGCCGCGGTATTTTGGCAAAAGCGATGCGTGGACATTTATTGCCCCGTATTTTGGGAGATCAATTATTGCTTTTGGAAGAATTCTCCCGTATGCAACGACTACAATTAATTCCGGGGCAAAGGATTTTATTTTATCGAAAAATATTTGATCTTTTACTGTTTCCGGTGTTTCTGTTGGGATTTTATATTTTTCAGCTAAAAGTTTAACAGGCGAGGGGGATGAATGGAGGCCTCGTCCTTTTTTGCGGTCAGGCTGGGAAACTACGCAAACTACTTGTTCCTGCGCATCGATCAATGCTTGTAAGCATTTAGCTGCCGGGTCGGGAGTTCCCATAAATATTATGCGCATTGAAAAAAATCCCAATGACCAATGACCAATGACCAACGTGGTATGCCTTCGGCATTATTTATATAATAAATACATTGTTGGGATTTGGTAATTGGGATTTGGTCATTAATCATAGGAGTTCCTTCTTCTTTTCTTCCTCGCGTTTAGAGACTTCTTTGATGAGTGATTTGTCTTTTACACGATCGATAAAGACCACGCCGTTCAAGTGGTCGATCTCGTGTTGAAGAACGGTTGCAAGAAATCCGCTTGCTTCAATAATCATATGTTTCCCGTTCTTGTCCATTCCCTCAACCGTTACCTGCGATGGCCGCTCGACTGGGCCCACAATTCCCGGAAGACAAAGGCAGCCTTCTTCAAAAGTTTGGAATTCTTTGTTTTTTTGTTTTATTTTAGGATTTATAACTGTAAATGCCCCTTCGCCGATATCGATAACAAACAATTGGATGTTTTCGCCAACTTGAGGCGCCGCAAGCCCGACTCCCGGCGCTTTGTGTATGGTTTCTATCATATTATTGATCAGCTTTCGAATGCGGGAATCAACTTTATTGATCGCTTTGCACTTTTTGCGAAGCATCGGGTTCGGGTATCTTATAATGTTTAAGATGCTCACTAAAATTAGCCCTGTTTTTTTGTGAAAGAAAGGATCTCTTTTGAGAAAAATTCAAAATCGGCCAAATGGTCTTTTATATTTTGCAAAAGCAATTTATGGTCGATCTCCAAATAATCGTGTACGATCCTGTTCCTGAGCCCCGCTAATGGGGCGATCTTATTGGCAAAATCCTTGCTAATAACGCCTTTTTCGCCAAGTAATTTAATAATATCGTAGTAATCTTCCGGTTTCCCCAAACCGAGCGAAGCTATTATATGGTTTCCGACATCAAGCATCGCTTCGATCGAAACTTCAAGGTTCCTTTCCGCGATATCGATATTATCCGAATTATTCTTAAACTCGTCAAAGACCATTTCTTTGAACCTGGCAAGCTTATTTGAGGCAGACCTTATTTTTTGTATTCTGGTGTCTATAACATTTTCATCTAGTGGAGACATAAAATCCCCCTTTCATTATGGCATTGTACTGGTATGCATGGAATTTATCCCTTAGATAAATCGTATCCAAAAAGTTCTTTTGGATAGATGCTTCAATATTGCTTTTGATCCCATTATTTGGGCAAAATAACAATTTCCCGTTCTTAATTGCCATATAGCAGATATAAGGATTGGCTGTCTTTAGGTCAACCAGATCGAGATCATCCCGTTTTAGGACTTCAACAAATGATTTGTTAAGCGACAAAATATCTTTGCCAGTTAAATCGACTTTCGAATAGAAAGCGATATCAATATCGCTTAATCTGCTGGAGCATCCTTTAGCCGTTCCTCCAAAAAGATAAAGTAAGTCGATGCCGTGATCTTGGCAAATAGCCTGCATTTTCGGAATGATCTCTTCAAAATCGACCGGTTTGGGCTTGTTTATTAGTTTTATTTTCCTCATGAATAAATTATAGCTTAATTGATATGCTTTGGGAAGGTCATTTAAAGCAGGTCATTTAAAGCAGATTCATCGGTTCGATATCAATTGTTATCCTTATTTCATATGGCGCAATGATCTTTGAAGTGGATTCCTTGATCGCATTACGCATTACTTCTAAATTTTTCCCTTTGAGTAATATCTGCCACCTATATTCACCGCGTATTTTAGCAATAGATGCCGCAACGGGACCGAGTATCTGATAATATCCCAATTTCCCAGATCCCGGATCCCTGCTCTGTAAAAACCTTTTAAGATCATTAGAGACTTTTATAACTTTCTGTTCGTCATGACCATGAATTATGATGTTTATCAGTTCAGAGAAAGGTGGATAGGATAAGCCTTCTCTGTTCTTTATTTCCTCATCATAAAATCCCTTATAATCCAGTTTTGATGCGAATTTGATCGCGTAATGATCAGGATTCCAAGTCTGAATAATTACTTTTCCAGGATTGTATCGACCAGAACGCCCTGCAACCTGAACTAACTGTTCAAATGTGTGTTCGGCGGCGCGGAAGTCGGGGACATTGAGCATCGAATCGGCAGAAACGACGCCAACTAGTGTTACCTTTGGAATATCAATTCCTTTTGTGACAAGTTGCGTTCCGATCAAGACATTGGCGCCGCCTTCACTAAAGGCTGCAAATAATTCTTCGTGGGAACCTTTCTTTGTTACCGAATCTCTATCTATCCTAACGATCTTTGCTTTGCAAAAAACTTCGCCAACTTCCTCTTCTATCCTTTGTGTACCAATGCCTAGAAAAGCGATCGATGAATTCTGGCATTTTGGGCAAACTAGATTGATTCCCGATGTAAAACCGCAATGGCCGCATACAAGCTGGTTTGATTTATAATGATAGATAAGAGATACAGCGCAGGTGGGACATTGGATCGTAAATCCGCACTCGCGGCACATAGCGTATGTAAAAAAGCCTCGTCTATTCAGAAATAATATTACTTTTTCACCGCGTTCCAATGTTTCTTTTATTTCTTTCTTCAGTGTTTGGGACAGCAATCCTTTTTTCTGCTCGCGCATATCGATTATTTCGATCAAAGGGAGCGGATTGGTATTTATTTTTTCTATTAATTCCAATAGTTTATATTGTCCTGTTTGTGCTTTGAAATATGCTTCGATAGATGGGGTGGCGGATCCTAATACCGAAACGATTCCCGCGTTTTTAGACAAAAATTCGGCTATCGTTCGTGCGTGATACCTTGGATTTTGTTCGGATTTATAAGTTGTCTCGTATTCTTCATCAAGGATCAGGACTTTTAGATTTTTTACGGGTGCAAATATGGCGACACGAGTTCCTATTACAATTTTCGATGATCCATTAATGATCTTTTCCCATTCAAAATTTCTTTCTTTATCGGTTAGCCCGCTATGGATAATAGAAACCGAGTCATAGAATCTTTCTTTGAAACTTTTGACTAGTTGCGGCATTAAGCCGATTTCTGGAACAAGAACAATTGACCCTTGGCCATTTTTAAAAGCCTCTTCAACTACTTTTAAATAGACTTCC
Source organism: Candidatus Saganbacteria bacterium (assembly GCA_016223245.1). Lineage (NCBI taxonomy): Bacteria > Bacillati > Candidatus Saganbacteria bacterium. Next base: position 56,649 of record JACRPL010000003.1, read on the forward strand.
GTTTTTCCGGTGCCTGTTGGGCCATGGAGCAGGAAGGTTTCACCTTTTTGTTTGCATAATGATTCTTTGATTGTATTTATTGCAAGTTGTTGGGATTGGGTGAGGGGGAGGATGCCCGTATTGTTTAGAGGTAATGATATTGGGTTTTTGGCCGAATTTTCTTCACCCAATAACAATCCCGGCTTCTTAACCCTCACCTTTTTTCCGACCTCTTTTTTCTTTACAGAAGGCGGAAGGATCGCCCTTAAAGCTGTTGTAAAAAAGCAGTTATAGTATTTTGAAATGAATTTTGCGAGCTTAAGGCCATTTTCTGTGAAAACAGGATTTTCTGATACTAGGCTTGTGATTATTTTTAGGTTCGGGAAATCGCTTTTTTCGGCAAAACCTACAACATATCCTATTCTATTAGAATTCCCAAATGGGACTTGGACTTGATGTCCGAGCTTTATTGTTGAACTCAAAGTTCCCGGAATTTCGTAGTGATATATTTTATCGAGCTTTGGGAGAGTTTTTGATAGGACTATTTCGGCTAACATGGGTTAAGTATACCAGATTAATGAGAACAGCTAGAACGGCTGCTTTATTGCACTTATAATCGTAGAAGGGCATTTATTTGTATTGTTTGCTCAGGAGAACAAAGAGTCGATTAATTGTGATTTTGTCATACCCAAATAGGAAGCGATATCGTTCAAGATGTTGTTCAGCGTCCCAAGTTTTATTTCCCCATGGTCAGGAATAGTGATTTTATGTTCTTGTGCTTTTATGGTTAAAATTATTCTGATGTGGCTTCCTGTTTCTCTGCTAACTTCATAGCCATACTTTTTTAGCAATTTAATCAAGCCTCTGCCTGAAAGATTCCGTGGTAATTTAGGCATACGCCAAAGTTTCTTCTTTTACAATATGGAGCCTGACTATCGATGGAATTAAGTCTTTCTTGTCAAAATGAGCCGATAAAGCGTCATGAATATTAGTTTTCAATTCTTCAAGCGTTTCTCCCTGTGTGAAAATGGAATGGCCGAGCGCTTTCGCGGTAAGCCCGCCTTCAGGGTCATCCTCAATTAAAAATACAATTTCAGGAACTATCATGATCTTTTCCTCCTATTATCTAATTTTATATTACTCTTTTCTGAATGACTATTCAAGCAGCCTTTCAATGCGAACAGCTGGAACATTCGCCTGAAGAGCACGAACCGCATCCACTTCTGTTTGAAGTCGATTGAGCTCCGCCCTCACTATTACTAACAGTCGGGTAATAGACCCTTGAAATATCTTCAGCTCCGCAAAATTCGCATTTTATGCCGGATGGCTTAGCTCCCATTCCGTGGAGGACTTCAAATTTCTTTCCGCATTTATTGCACTTATAATCGTAAAAGGGCATGGTTAATGGCAATCGATCAAATTATTTTCATTCCTTTCTCAAGGGCTTCGCTGACAATCCCAATTTCGTTCTTTTTTTCTTTGAATTCATCGGGAGTATAGCAAATTGCGTCGATGTGCCGGTGGAAATCGATAGTTTTCAAAAAGTCCCCCATTCTGTAAATGAATTTCCTTCCTAAAAATTTATTTGATACCAGGATCATATCAATGTCGCTGTTTGGCCTTGCTTTGCCGAGCGCCCTTGAGCCAAAAAACCAAAGCTCTTGAGGATTAAATCCCCTTTTTATTGCAGCAAGATTTTGTTCTAGGAAGCTTTTTATTTCTTGGTCTTTTATTTCGCAGCTCATATTTGTATTTGGCTTTTAACCCAAGAAAGAATATCTTCGGCCGTCTTAATCTTGCCTTTTGCGTCGCTTTCTGAATATTCTTCAAAAGGAGCGGAAGCTGTAACATCGGGATATCTTGAAACCATATAATCAGAAGAAAGCTCTTTTAATAAACTGAGGATTTGGCTAGGGACATTAAGATTTCTTCCGATTTCATCAAGATAATGTGTTCTTGGCGCTGGTTTGTTGTTTAATAATATGTAGAGGGCTTTAAGGTATTTTTCAACGGCCTGCTGGCAAAGAAATGCGCAAGTGTCGTAACCGCCATCATCAATGATATTTTTTGCCATTTCAAGATCATGATCCCCCTGTTTTGTCCATTTTATGATTTCTTTTTTCATGATTGAAATTATAGCCCATCGATCATGGTTAAATCAAGTTAAATGTGGAACTCAGCATTTATAATCGTAGAAGGGCATCTAATATCCTGTTAGCAGTTTCCGACTTCCGAAGCTTTGGTAGCTTTTTTGCTTTACCGTTCTTCGAAATAATGGTTACTTTGGCCGAATCAGAATCAAAGGTCGTTTCATCGTTCGCGACGATCATATCCAAATCTTTTTCTTTGAGTTTCTTTTTTGCGTTTGTCAGCAAGTTGTCCGTTTCAAGCGCAAATCCTACTAGTATCTTTTTTGCTCTTCCTTTTTGCTGAGAAATTGTTTTAATAATGTCGTGATTCTTTATGAGTTTTAGATTTAGAGTTTTGGATTTTAGCTTTGTTTCGGATCCGTTCTCCGTAGCAGCGCTACTGCGAAGGATGAATTTCGAGTTTCGGATTTCGGATTTATAGTCCCCAACGGCCGCTGCCATTATAATAATATCCGCTTCAGAATAGTTTCCTAGAACAGCTGTGAGCATCTCATCGGCCGATTCGACTTTTATAGGTTTGATATCGAGCGGAGAGGGTAGCGCGACATTTGCAGAAATCAAAGTGACTTCAGCTCCCCTGTCGCGTGCGGCTTCGGCGACAGCATATCCCATTTTTCCTGACGATCTATTTGATATAAATCTTACAGGATCGATCGCTTCCCTTGTTCCGCCGGCAGTAACTAATATTTTTTCCCTTTTTAGATCTTGTTTCACTCCAATCAATTCGATCGCTTTTTCAATTATCTGATTCGGTTCGGACATGCGGCCTATATCATGATCGCCGCAGGCAAGTTTTCCAACTTCTGGACCCACGAAGACGAAGCCGAGTTTCTTTAATTTTACCGTGTTTTCCGAAACAACCGGGTTTCTCCACATTTCGCAGTTCATGGCAGGCGCTATAAGCTTTTTGCATTTAGCTGACATTGTAATTGTTGATATTGGATCGTCTGCTATGCCTCTTGCTACTTTTCCTATTATATTGGCGGTTGCTGGCGCAATTATTATAAGATCGGCTTTTTGTGAAAGAGAAATATGCGGAACTGGGATATTTTTTAGTTCTTTTGAGAATAGATATGTGATAACAGGGTTTCCCGATAATGTGCGAAAGGTTAGGGGAGATACAAATTCTTGGGCTGATTTGGTCATTACAACATATACGTTTGCGCCGAGATCTTTTAAGCGAGAAACAACTTCGCAAGTCTTGTAAGCGGCTATTCCACCTGATACACCGACAATGATTGTTTTATTCTTTAACATCTTATAAAACCTGCGGCTAAACGCCGCGGTTAAGGAAAAAAGAGAAATCGCGAGCCGTGCCTGCCGGCAGGCAGGGTTTACTCGCAGGTTGGTTTGCTGACTGAAACTTACGCTTTTTTCTTCTTAGTCTCTTTCTTGCTGCCCTTGGCTAGTTTTTCCAATGCATTCGGCTCTTCGGGCTCAACCATTTTGATCTCAACCGGCTTCTTTGATTCCGCGGTCAAAAGCTTGATGCGGATCTTGTCCCTTGCAATTTCCCTGATCGCCGTAATGATCGGGTTCGTGGGGTCAAAATCATTAACATATGGGAGAGAGCCTTCGGTTATCTGCTTTGCACGGCCCGCAACGGCATTGCTCAACAAAAACTTGTTTTTCGCATTTTTCAATAAGATATCGATCGTTTCTTTTGTGGTCAATTTAATAACACCCTCTCTTTTTCGACATTAATAATAGCGCGGATCTTTTCCGCGGCAGACTCGACCTTGTCATTTACTACTATATAATCGTATTTTTCCATTACTTGAAGCTCGGCGATCGCCGCCCGCAGCCTGTAATTTACAACTTCCTCGTCCTCGGTCTTGCGGCGCCTAAGCCTGAATGCCAAAATGTCGACCGATGGCGGAATGAGAAAAATAAAAACCGCCGAACTGCTAAGCTTTCCACACGATACGGATTCTTTAATGTTTGCCGCGCCTTGGACATCGACCTCGGTCACGACAACATGGTTTTTTTCAAGTTCGCTCTCGACAAAATCAATAGGCGTGCCGTAATAATAACCATGCACTTGCGCCCATTCAAGGAACTTATCCTTCTTTTCACGATCAAAAAAATCTTCTTCGGTAATAAAAAAATAATCTTTCCCGTGTTTTTCCATAGGACGAGGCGGCCTAGTCGTTGCGGAAATCGACATCTTAAGTTTTGCGCCGATTTCCAGCAATCTTCTTACGACAGTCGACTTTCCAACCCCTGAAGGGCCGGATATTACAACCAACAACCCGCAGCTTTTAGATTTTTTGGGCATATGCAAAGAGATCCAATAATAACAGAAATGATTGATTTTTGCAAGCAGTTCTGCTAATATCCGCTTAACACGGAGGTATCCCAATATGAAAAAAATCCAATCCCTATTCCTGCGCCTATGCCTTTTCCTATGCCTTTTCCTATGCCTTTCTTCCCTGTCTTCCGCCCAGCTTTTGATCGGTTCCCGCGCCGCCGGCATGGGCGGGGCCGGTACGGCTGTTGTTTACGATCTAGCGTCTGCTTATTATAATCCGGCGGCTCTCATGAAAAGCAGCATAATGGCCGCGGAAACAAAAATTTCTCTTGGCGGTTCATACCAGAATATCGATAAGCTTCTTGCGACCCTTGGGTCTCTTTCGAACCCTTCAAAATTTCTTGCTGACAATTATGCTAGCGCGGTGGACGTTAACGGCAGCGTAAGCGGCGTAATTGGTTTTAACGTAAGAAAGATCGGGATCAGTGTTATCCCAATGATGAGCGCCGCAGTCACAAAAACCGCCAGCAGTTTGGCTGGATCAATAACCGGGACTGGAAATGCGGCGGGCGTATTGACTTTGGGAGGTTCTTATAATTTCCCTGGGCTTCCAGTCGGCACATTGCATCTTGGAACGAACATAAAATATATTTATGCGGCAAACGGAAGCTTAACGGCAAGCGCTCTAACAGGAGGGACGCAGCTTTCAAGCATTGGTTCGGGTTTCGGCGTTGATGTGGGCGCATTAACGACAGTAAGCGTCCCAATGGTTTCTGATTTATCAATTTCTCTTGTCGCAAGGAACCTTGGCCAGAGTACGAAATATAAGAACAAATCGCAGTCATTGACGCCTTCAGGTACGACATTTGTTGCAAGCCCGGAAGTTGACCTCGCCGACACTACGGCAACGGATACAAGCACTTATGTCCTCGGCGCTTCGGCTACGATCCCAGTCGTCAATATGCTCATTGCAGTGGACCTTGAAAATATCCCTGTAGCTGGCGGCGGGACTAATACCCATATCGGAATTGAATATCCCCTACTATTTAATTTCCTGATCTTAAGGGCTGGCGCCGCATCGGGCGCCGGATTATCGCTTTCAACGCTTGGAGCCAAGATTGGTTTGCCAATTTTAACGCTTGACACGGCATCGGTTACCGACAACAATAATTCGAAAAATAATTATGTAGTTGTTGATATTCAAATCGGTTTATAGTGGAGCTAAAAACACTTAGGCATTCGACATCCCATATACTTGCAGCGGCGGTACAAGAAATTTATCCGAATGCGAAACTAGCTATCGGCCCTTCTATCGAAGAAGGCTTCTATTATGATTTCCATATCCCCGGAGTGACTCTTTCATCTGAAGATCTCGTTAAGATCGAGAAAAAGATGCAGGAGTTGATCAATACGAACGAGCCGTTTGAAAGACAAGAACTTTCAAAAGATGAAGCGGTCAAATTTTTCGAAAAACGCGGGGAAACATTTAAAGTTGAGCTGATAAAAGCCATAGAGGATGATAAGGTTTCACTCTACAAAACAGGAAAATTCATAGACCTCTGCCGCGGACCGCATATCAGGTCATCAGGCGAGATAAAAGCTTTCAAACTGTTGACGATTGCGGGCGCTTATTGGAGAGGAGATGAAGGGAATGAAATGCTCCAAAGAATATATGGCACGGCATTCTTAAATGTCGAAGACCTTAAGGCCCATCTAGTTAAACTTGAAGAGGCGGCCAAACGAGATCATCGAAAATTAGGCAAGGAGCTCGACCTTTTTAACATTTACCACGAAGAAGCCGGAGCGGGGCTGGTATATTACCATCCGCGCGGCGCCAGGTTGCGCTTGCTTATCGAGGATTTTCTTCGCCGCGAGCATATCAAGCGCGGATATGAGTTTGTCATGACGCCTCACATAGCAAAGATAAATCTGTGGAATACATCGGGACATACCGGACACTACCGAGAAAATATGTATTTTATGGAGATCGATAAACAGGATTATGTATTAAAACCCATGAATTGCCCGGGACACATTTTAATTTATAAATCAAAACTTAGAAGTTACAGGGATCTGCCTATAAGATTCTTCGAGCTTGGCACGGTTTACCGTTATGAACGATCCGGGGTCCTCCACGGCTTATTAAGGGTCAGAGGCTTCACGCAGGACGACGCCCATATCTTTACAACGCGAGAAAAATTGGAAGACGAAATATTTGGTGTTATAGATTTTGCTTTTGATATGCTGAAGACATTCGGGTTTGACAGCGAAGTATTCCTATCAACCCGCCCCGAGAGCGCAATCGGTTCTGATGAAAACTGGGAACACTCGACTGCTGCTCTCAAGTCGGCAATGGATAAAAAAGGGATCAAATATAGCATTGAAGAAGGCGGGGGCGCATTCTATGGTCCGAAGATAGATGTTAAGATGAAAGATGCTCTTGGTCGCCTTTGGCAGGGTCCAACCATTCAGGTTGACCTGAATCTTCCTGAAAGGTTCGATATGAACTATATCGCGGAAGATGGAAGCAAACAGCGCCCGATCATGATCCATAGGGTGGTTTTGGGGAGCGTTGAAAGATTTTTAGGAGCTCTTATCGAAAATTATGCAGGGGCGTTCCCTGTCTGGATCTCGCCTGTTCAAGTAATGATAATTCCAATTGCCGACAGGCACAATGAATATGCCGAAAACTTGAAGAACGAATTGCTTGCAAGCGATCTAAGGGTTGAAGTCGATAACGGCCGAGAAAAAATGGGGTATAAGATACGCCAAGCCCAGCTCCAGAAGATCCCATATATGATAATTTTGGGCGATAAAGAGATAGCTGATAAGAAACTAGCCGTCCGTTCAAGGGCTCACGGCGACCTAGGACTTTTCACCATGGACGATTTTATTCTTCGCATCAAAAATGAAATAGACAAACACCTGTAACTGAAGTATAATAAAGGTTTGTCGGAGGTGGAAAATAGCAAGAGATTACTATGTGAATGAGAGGATAAGAGTGCCCGAGGTGCGCCTTATCGACGAAGCCAGTTCGCAGTTAGGGATCTATAAGACATTTGACGCTTTAAACCTCGCGAGAGAAAAAGGCCTGGATCTTATTCTTATTTCTCCAGGCGCCAAACCTCCGGTAGCTAAACTGTCCGATTTCGGAAAGTTTAAGTACCAGCAGACAAAACACGATAAAGAGGCTAGAAAATCCCAGCATTCGACGATCGTGAAGGAAGTGAAGCTCTCGGTCAAGATCGGCGAGCACGACCTGATGGTCCGTGTGGCGAGGACAAGAGAATTTTTGGAAAAGAAGAATAAGGTCAAGGTCAATTTGTATTTCAGGGGCCGAGAGGTAACACACAAGGAAATAGGCGCCAGAGTTATCCAAAAATTGGTTGACCTGGTTTCCGATATCGGAGTTGCCGAAGGCCGGACAAAAATGGAAGGGAGGAGTATGGTGCTGTTATTGGTGCCAAAAACATAATCATGCCAAAAATGAAAACAAGGAAAGCAGCCGCAAAGCGATTTAAAATTACAGCAACGGGAAAAGTTTTGCAGCGCGGGGTCAAGACTCGGCATATTCTTGAGTCAAAATCCCCGGGGCAAAAACACAGGCACGGAAGGGACAGGGAGATCAGCCATACAGATTTTGAAAGGGTAAGGGTGATGATGCCATATGGTAAGAGTTAAAAGAGGCAGCGTTGCGCGCAAGAAGCGCAAAAAAGTATTAAACAGGGCCAAAGGTTTTAGAGGATCCCTAAAAAGGCTTTATAGGGTTGGCGCAAAAGTTGCCGGCATGAAAGCTTTGCGGTATTCGACAAACGACCGCAAAGACCGCAAGAGCAACTTCAGGAGATTGTGGATCTCGCGGATCAACGCAGCCTTAAGGGACCTGGGATATACTTACAGCCGCTTTATTTCCAGCTTAAAGAAAAAAGGAATACTTCTCGACAGGAGATCACTCTCGGAGCTTGCGATATCTGATCCAAAAGCATTCGCAAAGGTCGTAGAGTCGGTCAAATGATCCAAATGGCTGTGGGCGGCCTGGGCTTTGACCCGCGGAACCTGTCGCCCGTGGTATTGCTTCGCGACCAGGATGAATTAAACTTCCTCCCGATATGGATCGGCGTTTTTGAAGCCGCAGCTATTGCAATGGTGCTTCAGGGCGTGCAATCTCCCCGTCCCATGACCCATGACCTGCTGACACACGTAATCGATAGGCTTAATGGCAAGATCACAAGGGTCGTGATAAACGATGTCAAAGAGGGGACTTTTTTCTCGGTTATCGAACTGACCCACGGGACGGATAATAAACTTTCAATTGATGCAAGGCCTTCAGATGCTATTGCAATTGCGCTCCGGGTTGAAGCCCCGATATTCGTATCAGAATCGGTCATGATGCAGGCAAAGCTTGTGAACGCGGAAAAAGACGCCGAAGAGACCGCGAAGTTCAAAGAATTCATCGAGAATTTAAAACCTGAAGATTTCACTAAATATTTTAAGCAGGACTGATCCTTCTTAACTAGCTTCTAGATATCAAAAACACTCCAACACAGATAACGGCGATACCTGTCCATCTGATCATGCTAACGTTCTCTTTAAAGACGAACATTGAGATCAGAGCGACCAAGACATATGCGATCGATACCATTGGATATACGAGTGATAGTTCCATCCTTGATAATACAGCAAGCCAAAATATCGACGAAACCCCAAATAGAACAAAACCAGAAATGACCCAAGGGCTCGAAAACATCGGAATGATTTTATATATCAATTCTTTTATCGGGAATGTGCCGAAATTGTTCATTCCCTGTTTCATAAGCACTTGGCCCGAAACCGCAAGCAGGATCGAACATAGGACAATTAATATGTTTATCATTTATTCCCTCTTTTTTTAAGTTTTCCCCAAATAAGGTCTTTGTAAAGCAATCCTATTTGAGTGTAATATTCAGTGATCTCCCTAAGCCCTAGTTTGCTTTTCGTATCGCTGCGGTTAGCAAAAATAATGGGAATCTCTTTGAGATTATTATAGTTCCCTTTGACCAAAATTTCCAGCAAAAGTTTGTAGCCCAGGGAATTTAGGGGAATTCCCTGTACTACGCTTTTCTTCAGCATAAAAAATCCCGAGGTCGAGTCTTTGACATTGGTCAATAGCCTTGCCGGAAAACGCGCGATATCCGATATGAATCTTTTTATTATTGTCCAATCCCGCTGTCCTCCGCCGCGGCAAAGCCTACTGCCTATAACAATATCGGCATCCCCATTTTTTATTATATTATACATTTGAGGGATGACTTCGGGAGGATGGGACAGGTCGGCATCCATAACGCATATGACATCTCCCTTCGCTAGTTTAAACCCATCAAGAATTGCGGAAGCTAATCCCATTTTATGCGGGCGTACAATTGTCGTAAGCCCAAGGTTGTTCGCAAATTCTGCCGTTTTATCAGGTGAGTTGTCATCGACGACAATTATTTCACAGCTTGGGGACGAGGTCTTTATGCGATCGGACAGTTCAGCAAGGTTTTTCTTCTCATTGTAGGTTGGAAGGATTATGGTCAACACGAGCTATATTTCCTCAAATTTTCCATTTTCATACTTAATTATAGCACAGGATCCTCTGCAATAACCTATCCCATAGAGAGCCGATCTATTGAATATTTTTACGGTCTTTAATGATAACTTGTCCGATCTTGCGGTTGTTTCGCCTTTTGCCCTGTTTTTTAACCAATCGGATAATTTCCCGTCCATTGCGGCATCCGTATACCAATTTGGATTGCTAATTAACCTGGATTTTCCAATTTCTATGGCGCCTTCGGACAGATACAGGGCAGTAAGATGGTCCTTCTCCAAATGGATTGTTGATCTCGAATTGTAAGCCGACCTGATCATCCCCAAACTAATTATTAATAGGAAACTTATGAAGAATATTGCGAATATAAGCGATATTCCCTTATTATTCATTTCTTATCGCTACCTCGGCCGATAAGGGATCGACCACAACATTGATCAAATTATATTTGACCTTCGCAAAAGCCAAATTATTTATTTGTCCCGCTTCGGACAGGTAATTCGAGTATTTATTTATAGTTTTTTTGACTTTTCCGCTTTTATATTCATATTTTATGGCGGAATTGGCCTTGGAAAATGAAATCTTATTTGAGTTGACTTCTAAGCTTGATGAAAAACGGAGGTCGTCCAATATGCCGGTTAAAATAGATCGTTTTAGCTCCGAAATATTTGTTGATGCGGCCTTTTTGCCGTAAGTTTTAAAATATGTTGAAAAGACAGCAGATAAAACAATAAGGATAATTGCCGAGATTGAAAGCGTGACCAGCGTTTCTATAAGAGTAAAGCCCGCCACTTTCTGTCCATGACCCCCTCTGTCCCTCGACCCTTCGACTTCGCTCAGGGCTCGGGACATCTCCCCCTTATCAAGGGGGAGAATGAGAGAGGGTAAAGCGGAGAGGATTTTCATTTAATATTTCGACCTCATTGAGTAGAATTCTATTGGTTTGCGGTTTTTCATCCAGTTATAGCTTAAATGTATTTCCAATAAGTCGTATGTGACGGGACTCACGACCGTTTGTCCGTTGCCGCTATCAAACGATGAGGAATTTATTTCGGAAAAATTCTTGGACCGCAATTCTTCCATTTTACTCTCCGCCAAGTACAAGGCCTTGGCATAATTCTCCGTCTCATTTGCCGATTGCATGCTTGAAACAAATAGATATGAGAATGAAATGGCCACAACGGCCAATATACACAGCGAAATAAGAGTTTCGATAAGCGTAAAGCCTTTTTTTCTCATGCTATCCTTATCCTTCCGATAGGGGATATTATTATTTTCTTTATATGCTTTGAATCAGTTAGAATTATAGTCCCAAAATATCCGGGTTGCGGGTTCCCGGATTCGGAGAATTTTACTGTTTGGGGATTTAGTATCTTTAATGGCGAAATGCCTTTTTTTGACAAAGAGAATTCGTAAGAATCCTTATAAAAAACGACCGCCACTGTTTCTTTTTTGCTTTTTGCCGCATCGGATGCGAGCTTCAGGTCGGATGCAATGCCTTCAGCCGCAGCTTTCAGCCTTAATCCGTTTTGAAATGATGAGAAAGTATTTATGGAAATAGCGAGGATAAAGCCGATGATCGATATGACGACAAGTAATTCGATCAGGGAAAATCCGGAAGGCCCTTTCATTTAGGAGAGATCATCATATTGTCTATTAGGCGCGTTTTTCCGATCCTAACCGCCAGAGCGGCCAAAACTCTGCCCTTAACTTCTTTTATATCCTCGAGAGTGTGCGGATCGACTATCGCTGTGTAATCTACTCTTATCGACGGCTCAAATCCCAAAAGCCTTCCAATATTAACTATGATCCTTCTGCTATCGATCTCGCCGTCTTCAATATCTTTCTTAGCCCTTATCAATGACTTATATAGCATCGTTGCCGATTTGCGGTCTTTTTCGGATAAGTACTGGTTTCTTGAGCTCATTGCGATCCCATCATATTCCCGAACCGTCGGGCAGGAGTGTATTTCTACCGGATAACTAAGATCTTTGGCGAGTTTTTTTATTATAAGCAATTGCTGATAATCTTTTTCTCCAAAAATAGCCAAGTCAGGCCTGACAATGTTAAAAAGTTTGGCGACAACAGTTGTAACGCCCATAAAATGGCCCATCCTGAACTTTCCACATAGCTTTTTACATAAAACTTCTTCTTCGACCCAGGTTCCAAAATCCGGATGGTACATGTCGGATGCGCTTGGAGTAAATAACACGATGGGGTCAAGATGTTTCAAAAGCGCTTTGTCGCGGTTCAGGTCTCTTGGATAGCTATTATAATCTTCGTTCGGGGCAAATTGGGTTTTATTTACAAAAATGGAAACAACGACCATATCGGCCAGGCTCCTGGCTTTCTCGACCAAAGATAAATGGCCTTCATGGAGAGAACCCATCGTCGGTACTAGCGCGATCTTCTGCCCGCGCTCGCATGTGCGCTTTGAAAACAAGCTCATTTCTTTTGGTGATTTGATTGCTTTCATCTAATAAAAAAGCCGCGGGCAAGCATCCAGAGCATCAGAGCCAATATTAGGGCGAGCATCTTGAAAATGAAGTTTTTTAGCAAATATTGTTTCATTCTTTTTCCCGTTCGTAATCGCAGGCCTTATCGCTGCATTTGATGACGATCTTATTTTTTAAGGCTTTTTCAACAAGGATCTTTGAACATTTTGGGCATTTTTCGGCTATTGGCCTGTCCCAAAAAGCGATCTTGCATTCGGGATAATTACTGCAGGAATAAAATACTTTACCGTGGCGAGTGCGCCTTACAAGTATCTCGCCGCTGCATCCTTCTCTCGTACAGCTGACACCAAGGCTTTTTGTTATGGCTTTTGTGAATTTGCATTTAGGAAAACCTGAACACGCGAGAAATTCGCCGAATCTCCCGTTCCTTATAACAACCGGCTGTCCGCATGTCGGGCATTTTTCATCGGTTGGTTTGTCTTTCTTGAGCGTTTCCATTTTCTCGTAAGCCCGTTCCAGGTCTTTTGCGAAAGGATCGTAGAATTCTTTCAAAACATCTACATAATTGAGCTTTCCTTCGACTATTTCGTCGAGCTCGTCTTCCATATGGGCCGTAAATTCATAATCCATGATATTTGGAAAATGTTTTTCCAAAAGGTTGGAGATTGTTTCTCCGAGTTCCGTTGGCTTAAAGATGCGGCTCTCGCGCGTAACATAGCCGCGCGTTTCGATCGTATAAAGTATCGGGGCGTAAGTCGATGGGCGGCCGATCCCTTTTTCTTCAAGTTCCTTGATAAGCGATGCTTCGCTATATCGGGGAGGCGGTTCCGTAAAATGCTGTTTTGGGTCAAGTTTATCGAGAATTAAAATATCGCCAACTTTTAGGTCGGGCAATATCGCTTCTTTATCGTCTTCTTTCTCATCTTTTGATTCTTCATAAAGCTTCATGAACCCGAAGAATTTGATTATGGAGCCTGTTGTGCGGAAGGCATGGCTTCCGGCCGAAATATCGATCGATGTTTGCTCAACTATCGCTTGGTTCATTTGGCAAGCCACAAATCTCATCCAGATCAAATTGTAAAGTTTGAATTGTTCCGGTGTTAAACTGTCCTTTATTGCTTGCGGGTTTCTCGCGGCAGAAGAAGGCCTGATCGCTTCGTGGGCATCCTGCGCAGATTTTTTTGTTTTAAAAACATTCGGTTTTTCGGGAAGGAACTCTTTCCCGAATTCTTTGGCGATATATTCCCGGACAGAGGAGAGGGCTTCATTCGCTATCCTTACCGAATCCGTCCTCATGTATGTAATAAGACCGACGTGCCCTTCTTTTTGCAGATCAACGCCTTCATAAAGCTGCTGCGCTATTGTCATTGTTTTTCTTGCGGAATATCCCAGCTTCCTTGCCGCTTCCTGCTGGAGGGTGGATGTGATAAAAGGCGCGCTCGGGTTGCGCTTCTGTTCTTTCTTTTTTACATCGGACACGGCAAAAGAAGCATTTTTGCATTCATTTGTTATTTTATCCGCCTCCGCCTGGTTTGGAATGGCATCTTTTGATAAATATTTCGCGACGATGGACGCTTCTTTTTTGTTGAGGTAGGCTTCTATGCTCCAATATTCCTGTGGAATAAAGGCCCGTATCTTTTTTTCTCTTTCAACTATTAGTTTTACCGCGACCGATTGTACTCGCCCCGCCGACAATCCCTTTCTGACTTTTTTCCAAAGCAGGGGGGATATCTTGTATCCAACAAGCCTGTCCAAAATGCGCCTGGCCTGCTGGGCGTCGACCCTCTTCATATCGATTGTCCTCGGGTTCTTGACCGCTTCTGTTACCGCTTCTTTGGTTATCTCGTGGAATTCGATCCTTTTGATCTTTTTTCCCGAATCCAGGATATCGGCAAGATGCCAGGCTATCGCTTCGCCTTCGCGGTCAGGGTCGGGGGCGAGGAATATTGTTGCGGCGGTTTTTGCGGCGGCTTTAAGGGAGTTTATTATTTTTGACTTGCCTTTTATCGTGACATAGGACGGCTTAAAATCGTGCTCGACGTCGACCCCGAGCTTTTTGCCCGGCAGGTCCATGACATGCCCACCGCAGGCAAGCACCGAATAATTTTTTCCAAGAAACTTTTCCAGGGTCTTTGCTTTCGCGGGCGATTCGACAATAACAAGGCTTTTCATATTTTTCGATGTTAGCACGTGTTGTTTTAGGATGTCAAATGCTATAACATATACATGTAATGACCAATGACCAATTACCAATGACCAATTTGCTGGAATTTTCACTGTCCGAACTTGAAAAAGAGCTGGGTTTGGCAAAATTTAGGGCAAAACAGATATATAAATGGGTACATAAGAAGCATGCACGTTCTTTTGGGGAAATGACCGACCTAGCAAAAGACTTAAGGGCCGAGCTTTCTCAAAAATACGAAATTTTTTACACTAAGATCATAAAAACATCAGCATCAAAAGATAAAACGAAGAAATATTTGTTAAAACTTCAAGACGGAAATCAGATCGAAACTGTTCATATGATAGAAGATAACAGGGCAACAGTGTGCGTTTCAACCCAAGTCGGCTGTAAATTTTCATGTAGATTCTGCGCGACCGGGAAAATGGGGCTCATCCGTAATTTAACTGTTCCGGAAATTCTTTCACAAATATATTTGTCGGACTGCGTGAATAATGTCGTTTTTATGGGCATGGGAGAGCCATTCCTCAATTTTGAAAATGTCTTAAAAAGCATTCATATATTGAATTCAAAAGATGGCATGGGGATCGGAGCCAGGAAAATAACCATTTCAACGGCAGGCGTTCCAAGCGGGATCAAAAATTTGGCCGAAGTCCCTCTTCAGGTGAGGCTTGCTGTGTCCTTGAATTCCGCGCGAAATGAAGTCCGGTCAAAAATAATGCCTATTAATAAAACGTATTCTCTCGATGAAGTACGGTCAGCTTTGGAATATTACCAAGATAAGACTGGAAGAAGAGTAACGCTTGAGTATGTAATGCTTGGCGGGATAAACGATTCGGATATTGATCTTCATGCCCTGATCGATTTCTGCCATGGGCTTAAAGTTAATGTAAATCTTATCCCTTTCAACGCCCATGATAAAACTTTTAAGCCTTCACCACGCGAAACGATCGAATATTTTTTGGATGCGCTAAAAGACAAGGGGATAGGATCGGTTAGAAGGATAAGCCGCGGCGCCGATATCAATGCCGCCTGCGGGCAGCTTGCGGTTTATAATGGTTAAGGATATAATCGCTTCATGAGGTTCGAGAAAATTGGGCTAATATTTAAATTTGGATTGTCACTTTCTCTTTTAATCATTGCTACAGCCTCCCTTCTCACTCTTTTTTTGATTTTTTCCGAACGCGTTAGAATAACAAGCGACTTAAAAGATAAAGGATATATTTTATCTAGAAATATCGCATACGGCAGCGAACGGGCAATTGTAAATAACGATGCCAATTATTTGCAAATAATGCTTAATGGGTTGAAAAATGAGAAAGACATTGTTTATGCGCAGATTGTCAATACAAAAGGAACCATCCTCGCGCAGATATCCGGCCTCCAAACTGTCCGTTCATCGGTCTTTAATATCGATGTTCCGATCGAATCAATTATTGCTCCAAAACTTTCAAAAAAGATACCAATTGGCCCGTGGTCTAAAACAAGCGACTTAAAACTTGTCGGGGAAGTAAAATTAGGGATATCATTGTCTAAAGTTGATGATGCAATGGCGCAAATTTCCCAGATAATATTCGGGATTACTTTAGGGGTTGTGATTTTTGGCGTATTAGGGGTATTTGTATTGACCAGGCTCTTTTTGGTCTCACCGCTCGAGAAGTTTGTTGTCGGTACAAAAAAAATAGCGGGCGGGGACCTTGATTACAAGATCAGGATCGAGAGCGTAGACGAGATCGGCGATCTTGCTCAATCATTCAACCAGATGACTTCCAATCTTAAAGTATCGAATAAAAAGATCGAGATGCACGCCAAAACCCTTGAAGACAAGGTCAAAGAAAGGACCTCCGAGCTCGAAGCCGCCCTGGAAGAGGTCAAAGCCGCCAATCAAAAGAAAACCGAGTTTTTATCCGTCATGTCCCATGAGCTCAAAACGCCCCTGACGCCTATCCAGGAATTTACGCTTATCCTTTTGGAAAAGATATTAGGGCCATTGAACGAAAAGCAGGAAGATGCGCTAAAAACCATAAAAAGGCAAAGCAAGCATTTGAATAATTTGATCGATGGGATATTGGACGTTGCGAGGCTGGAGACGGGCAAGACATTCGCCATTAAAAAAGAATTCGTATATTTGCCCGAGATCATCAAGGAAATCGAAGAAGCCTTTAGTTTTGACCTGCAAAAATTGAAATTGGCCCTGGAGCTTGACCTCCCGGCTGATGTGCCGACTATATACGCGGACCGGAGCGCATTGAGCAGGTTGATGCTCAATCTAGTTGGGAATTCAATGAAATTTACGCCTAAAGGCGGAAAGATTTCGATCAGAGTCAAAGGCGGCAAGGAATCGATCAATGCCTGCGTTATCGATAGCGGGATAGGCATTGCCGCGGAAAATATAAGCCGCATATTTGAAAAATTTTACCAGGTCGACAGTTCGTATACTAGGGAAGCCGGAGGCCTTGGGATGGGGCTTGCTATTGCGAAAGGGATAGTTGAGGCTCATCATGGTACGATCTTCGTGGAATCGAAAGGTTTGGGTTATGGGACGAAAGTGTGTTTTAATATCCCGGTTGCCCAAGAATAATAAGAGGAGGCCAACATGGCAAAAAAAATATTGGTTGTAGATGACGAGTCCCTGCTGGTTGAAATGATAAAAATGAGGCTTGAGGCAAATAGCTATGAAGTTGAATGCGCTTTTGACGGGGAAGAAGCGTATGCAAAGGCTATCGGGGGCAAGCCCGATCTCATTATCCTGGATCTGATGCTCCCTAAAATGGACGGTTTTGAAGTATGCAGGAAGATAAAATCCGATGAAGCTTTCAAAAAGATTCCCATAATCATGCTTTCCGCTCGGGCGCAGGATTCCGACAAACAAAAAGGGAAAGAAGTTGGCGGCGACGGTTACATCGTAAAACCTTTCGAATCCCAGGAGCTTCTTGATAAGATCAAAGGATTTCTGGGAAAATAAATAAAGATAATTAATGGCCTTTTTTGAGCCTGCGAATGAACTTCGCGGTTACAAAAAAGGAAGGAGACGTGAGGAAACCGCGACGCTTGTCCCGATTCCCACATCGGGATTTAGTCGCTGGTTTGCGAACTTAAAATCATATGAAGATCGCGTTGGCGCAAATAAATCCTATTGTCGGTGATATTCAAGGCAATACAAAAAAGATCACCGATTTTATTAATGAAGCAATAGTACAAGATGCCGATCTTGTTGTTTTTCCGGAGCTTGCGATCGTTGGATATCCTCCCGAAGATCTGCTTTTAAAACCACAATTTATAACTGACAACTTAGAGGCCCTTAAAGAGATCGCCGCATCATGCGGCAATCTCGCTTGTTATGTGGGGTTTGTCGATAAGAAAAATGACCAGATATTCAATGCTGGCGCATTTATTGTTGATAAAAAAATAAAAGAGATTTACCATAAAAATAATTTGCCCAATTATTCGGTATTTGATGAAAAAAGATATTTTACGGAGGGCGGTAAATCTTCGGTCATAAGTTTTAGGGGGTATAAAATAGGACTTTCAATATGCGAAGATATTTGGGTCGAGCGCGGGCCTTATTATGATGAAGCCAAAAAAGGCGCAAAGATAATTTTGAATATCAACGCTTCTCCTTATCACAGGGGAAAGATCAAAGAGCGCGAAAAACTCCTAAGATCAAGAGCCAAGGCTATAAAAGCATATACAATATATGTGAATATGGTTGGAGGGCAGGATGAGTTCGTATTTGACGGTGGAAGCATGGTTGTGAGCCCGGAAGGCGAGGCCGTTGCAGCGGCCAAACAGTTCAAAGAAGAACTTTTTATTTTCGACCTTGGCGGGAAAAAACAGAAAAATACATGGCTTGGCGATCATGATGAAGTTTATGAAGCCTTGTTATTGAATTTAAGGGATTATGCCAGGAAGAATAAGTTTTCCGATGTAATAATCGGCGTTTCGGGAGGGATAGATTCCGCTTTGACCTTGACTTTAGCTGTTGACGCATTGGGAAAAGATAAAGTCCATGCGGTTTATATGCCTTCCCCATATTCCGCAAGACAAAGCCTTGAAGATTCGCAAACGCTTTGCGCAAATCTGGGTTTAGAGCTAAAAGTTATCCCGATCAGCGGCATCTTTTCGACATATCTAAAAGAACTTGATCTTCATTTTGAAGGAAAACCCGCCAATATTGCAGAAGAGAATCTTCAAGCAAGGATCCGCGGCAATATCTTGATGGGCCTATCGAACAAATTCGGATATTTAGTATTAACAACCGGCAATAAGTCCGAAATGTCGACCGGCTATTGTACATTGTACGGCGATATGGCCGGGGGGTATTCTATGCTCAAGGATCTCCCAAAAACATTGGTTTATAAGCTTGTCGATTTCAGGAATAAAAAATCGGAAGCGATCCCAAATTCTATCATTGTGCGGCCGCCTACCGCCGAATTAAAACCTAACCAAACCGATCAAGACACGCTCCCAGATTATGATATCCTGGATCCCATCATGCAGGCTTATGTTGAAGAAAATAAAAGTATCAAACAAATTGCGGCAAAAGGATTTGATTCCGCCGTCGTAAAAAAAATAATTGCTATGATCGACAATTCCGAATACAAGCGCCGACAGTCGCCTCCCGGCCCCAAGATCACCCCGCGAGCGTTCGGCAAAGATTGGCGGCTACCGATAACGAACGGATATAAATCCTAAAAGCCACTTGACAATATCTACAAAATTGTATATCATGTTACAATAATGAAGGACATCAAAGCTACTGTTCTTGTAGAAATAAGCGATGTGTTGTCGTCCTCGCTCGATCTTGCCAAAACATTGAATTCCATTTTAAAAGTTCTATCCGATTCACTTGGCATGGAGCGCGGAACAATTACTCTTGTCGATCCTAAAACTTCCGAACTTCACATAGAAGTTGCGCATGGGCTCACAAACCAAGAAAAAGAAAGAGGCAAATATAAAATAGGAGAAGGGATCACGGGCAAGGTCGTTGAGACCGGGAAACCTATGATCATTCCTAATATCGAAGCTGAACCATCGTTTTTGGACAGGACGCAGGCAAGAAGGAATTTAAAAGAAAGAAAATTTGCTTTTCTTTGCGTTCCAATAAAGATCGGAAACAAGATCATCGGAGCTCTTTCGGTCGATCATTTATTTAAGTCGGATGTTTCTTTTGAAGAAGACATAAAACTGCTAACGATCATTGCTTCGATGGTCGGCCAAGCCGTCATGATCCGCGAAATGGCGGAAAAAGACAAGCAAGCGGTCGTTTCCGAAAATATAAAGCTTAAGCAGGAATTGAAAGGCAGATATAAATTCAAGAATATCATTTATAGCTCAAGCGTTATGGAATCCATGCTTGAAGGCGCGATGCAGGTTGCGGAGAGTTCGGCTACCGTCTTGATACTTGGCGAGTCGGGAACGGGTAAAGAGCTTGTCGCATCGGCTGTCCATTATTCAAGTCCCAGAGCCAATAAGCCCTTTATTAAAGTAGCTTGCGCCGCGTTACCGGAAAATCTTTTGGAATCGGAACTTTTCGGGTACGAAAGAGGAGCGTTTACGGGAGCTATGGAGCGAAAGATCGGCAGATTTGAAATGGCCGATAACGGGACGATATTTCTTGATGAAATAGGCGACTTAACGCTCTCAACTCAAGTTAAGCTTTTGAGAGTTGTTCAAGAAAAAGAGTTTGAAAGATTAGGCGGGACGCAGACGATAAAAGTTGACGTCAGAGTTGTCGCCGCAACTCATAGGGACCTTTCCGCAATGGTTAAAGATAGGAAATTCAGGGAAGATCTTTTTTATAGGATAAACGTTTTTCCTATTCACCTGCCGCCGCTTCGCGAAAGAAGAGAAGATCTCCCTGTTTTGATAGACCATTTTATCGGAAAATATAATAAAGAGAACAAGAAAAAGATAAAAGGAATAAATAGGGCGGCCCTAGATGTCCTTATGGCTTATTCATGGCCCGGAAATATCAGGGAGCTTGAAAATGCAATTGAGCGCGCTGTAGTATTGAGCAAGAAGGATGTTATTACCCCAACTGAAATACCGCAAAATATCCAAACGACTAAAGATATTGGAGCGGCTTCGGCTGGGGCAACGCTTCCTGAAATTGTTGAAGCGATCGAGAAGCAAAAAATAGAAGAAGCTTTAAAGAATTTTAAGACACAGAGAAATGCCGCGCGCGCATTGGGAATAACCGAGAGAATGCTTGGCTATAAAATAAAGATCTATAACATCTCCGCCTGATACAAAAATGTATATACATACAATATTGTAATTAACTTGACTAATACCCCTCGTAAATATCTGGTATTATAATTGCTCCTACTAGCCCATAATGGGAAAAAGGAGCGCTTTATGAAAGTAAAAATCGTCGCTATGTCTCTTTGTTTCTATGTCGCTATGTCGCTTTGTCTCATTGTTTCAGCGGGGGCGACGCCGTCGACGACTTATTGGACGCCATGCGTCTACGATGTCCAAGGTTACGGTGTGTGGCACATTGGTATAGACAACTATTTTACGGCATTAACAAAGTTCACCGAAACTCCGGGCGCGGGAGCATTTCCTACCGATGTCGGCTTGACGGTCGGCGTACTTCCAGGGGATAAGATCCAGGCCGAAGTCGGGATCGATTATATGGAACCGTTAAACGACCCGTTCTTCCTGAACGGAAAAATAGGAATGCCTGAAGGCGCTCTTTTTTCTGGATCTCCGGCCGTGAACCTCGGTATATTTAACGTCGGCTTGAACCAAGCGACATCCGGGCAGAACATTATCCATCTTGTCCTTGGAAAAGATCTTGGCGCGGCAGGCAGGATACATGCGTGCCCGTATTACACAGGGAACTTCAGCTCGCTCGGGTTAGGGACAGACAATTCCGGCTGGATGCTTGGATATGATAAAGGGTTTGCGCCAGTTAAGGATTCTTCCGGCGAATACAACAGGATTGTTTTTGCGGCAGACTATTCTTCTGGCAATAATGCTTTAGGCGGCGGCGGCTTCGGCCTTTATTATTTCTTTAATAAAACAATTAGCTTGTTAACAGGCCCCGTGTTCTTTAACAGCACTGCGCTGAACGGCAAGTGGAAATGGACGACCCAGTTGGATATCAACATATAAAAGGAGGCGAGTAAAATGGATCTAGCAGGTTTGGGAAATTCAATAAATATGGTCTGGCTTCTGGTAACCGGATTCTTGGTAATGTTCATGCAGGCAGGGTTTGCTCTGGTCGAAGTTGGAATGACGCGCATCAAGAACGCGAACCATACGATGCTTATGAACATGATGATCTACGCGATAGGGATATTAGGTTTTTTTACTCTAGGGTTTGGTTTGATGTTTGGCGGTATTGGGGCCCTTTCGACTCTTGGCGTTGGTCCTGAAATCTTAAGCCGAGAGTTTACGATCAGCCTTTTTGGTAAAAGTTTCGGCTTGTTCGGCATGACAGGCTTTGCACTGTCCGGGATAACCAGCATGGGAGTTATTGGGTTCTTTTTATTCCAGATGGTATTCATGGATACGACGGCAACAATTCCTACCGGCGCTATGGCCGAGAGATGGAAATGGAAAGCTTTCGTGATATATGGATTTTTCGTTTCCGCGATCCTTTATCCTATTTATGGTAACTGGGTATGGGGCGGAGGCTGGCTTTCACAGCTTGGGGCGAATTTTGGATTCGGCCATGGCTTGGTCGATTTTGCGGGATCATCAGTCGTCCATATGGTGGGAGGAGTTTGCGCAATGGCTGGAGCTTTAGTTCTTGGCGCGAGGATCGGTAAATTTAGAAAAGACGGAACGCCGGTTGCGATCCCAGGCCACAACATTCCAATGGCAATACTAGGTACATTCATCTTAGCTTTTGGATGGTTCGGTTTTAATCCTGGAAGCACACTTTCGGGAACGGACCCAAGAATTGCAATAATCGCCGTGAACACGATGCTTGCTTCAGCTTCGGGTGCTTTTCTTGCTATGCTTTATACATGGTGGCAGCAGGGAAGACCGGATCCTGGCATGTGCGCCAACGGAATGTTAGCTGGACTTGTCGCAATAACGGCTCCTTGCGCCTTTGTAAGTCCGTTATCTTCATTAATAATAGGCGCTATTGCCGGTGTACTTGTTTGCTTGAGCGTTTGGTTTGTCGAATGGAAGTTAAAACTCGATGATCCAGTCGGCGCGGTTTCTGTGCACGGCGCAAATGGGTTGTGGGGAATGATAAGCCTTGGTATTTTTGCCAATGGCACATACGGAGATGGGTTGAATGGCATAAAAGGAAATGTTTCAGGGCTTTTACATGGCGATCCCGGACAATTGGTATCGCAGATCATAGGTGTTATTGCTTGTTTCATATTCGTTTATAGCCTTTCATATATCTTCTTTAAGGTACAAGATGCAATGATGGGGATCAGAGTAACACCTGAAGAAGAAGTGCTTGGTTTGGATCGCGCAGAAATGACGTCGATCGCTTATCCAAGAGATGTGATGTAAAGGAGACTACCATGAAAAAAATAGAATGTTTCATAAGGCCCGAAAAATTGGAAGAAGTTAAAAGCGCCCTGACTTCGGCCGGAGTTGTCGGATTGACAGTATCGGAAGTTTTTGGCGCGGGTAGGCAGAAGGGATTTGTCGAAAAATATAGGGTCAGCGAAAAGACCGTTAATCTCCTGCCAAAGATCAAAATCGAGATCTATGTTTTAGACCAGGATGTCGATAAATTGATCAAGATCTTGGTTGCGGCCGCAAAAACCGGCCAAGTAGGCGATGGCAAGATATTTGTCCTGGATTCGGTCGAAAGGGTTGTAAGGATCAGGACCGAAGAAGAGAACGAAAAAGCGATCTAAACTATGGGGGGGCTGTCCTTGTTAACTTTATTGCTAACACCTTCAAAGGGCAGCCTCTTCAATATTGTAACTAATTGGCCAATAAAATACAATAATGTATGATTTTGCCTAACATTCTCTTGGCTGAATAATTGCTACAATATGGGCATAGGAAGGTGTTAGTTATGATAAATACCGGAGATACCGCTTGGGTTTTGATCTCGACCGCTCTTGTAATAATGATGACCCCCGCTCTTGCATTCTTTTACGGAGGTATGGTCAGAAAAAAGAACCTGCTTTCAACTTTGATGCTGTCCGTTGTGATCTTGTGCCTAATTTCTATACAATGGGTATTGTACGGCTATACTTTAGCTTTTGGAAATGATCACGCAGGATTAATTGGCGGACTTCAATGGTTAGGACTTATGGGTGTAGGCCAAGCTCCAAATGCCGCATATGCCGCAACAATCCCGCATCTCGCATTTATGGTTTTCCAAATGGCTTTCGCAGTCATTACTCCAGCTCTAATAACTGGAGCTTTTGTTGAAAGAATAAATTTCTCGGGATTTTTGGTATTTACATTACTTTGGTCAACATTTATATATGATCCGGTTGCCCACTGGGTATGGGGTGTTGGCGGATGGCTTAGGAATCTTGGAGCGCTTGATTTCGCTGGAGGAACTGTTGTCCATATTACCGCCGGTGTCACGGCTCTTGCTATCGCTATGGTTATCGGAAAAAGACGAGGATACGGAAAGTTTCCTATGGAGCCTTCAAATATTCCATTAACAATTCTTGGAGCATTTCTACTATGGTTTGGATGGTTCGGGTTTAACGGTGGATCGGCTCTCTCATGCGGTGGATTAGCTGCATCAGCTTTTGTTGTAACGACAATTGCTGCAGCGGCGGCTGGTCTCACTTGGACGATAGTTAGCTGGATCCATAAAAGACCTAGTGTTCTAGGTTTGGCTACCGGTGCGGTAGTTGGGCTTGTTGCGATAACCCCGGCGTCGGGATTTGTTAGCCCCCTTTCTTCTATAGTAATAGGAACCGTTGCCGCGTTGATCTCTTATTATGCAATTTTGATCAGGACAAAGTCCGGGCTTGACGATTCATTGGATGTATTTGCCTGCCACGGAATGGGGGGGATGGTTGGAGCATTACTCACCGGACTATTTGCCGAAAAGGCGATCAATCCTGCCGGAGCTAACGGATTGTTCTTTGGAAATCCGGCCCAGTTTGGGATACAAGCTCTGACAGTATTAGTTGTGGCTTCTTTCTCATTTATTGTAAGTTTTATTCTGGCAAAGATCGTTGATGCGATATTTTCATTAAGGGCAAGAGTGGAAGAAGAAGAGGTTGGGCTCGATATCAGCCAGCACGGCGAATCCGCTTTTAGTTAATAAGGGGGAGAATATTATGGGGTTAAAAAAAATAGAAGCGATTATTAGAGTTGAAAAACTTGAAGAAATTAAAAATGCTCTTGAGGAGAAAGGTTTCATTGGGATGACTTTGACCGATGTAAAAGGCAGAGGGAACCAGAAAGGCATTTTGCTTGAATGGCGTGCCGGAGAATATAGGGTGGAGTTTCTTCCAAAATTAAAGATCGAGCTTGTTGTCGATGAATCAAGCGTTGAAACAGTTGTTTCGATCATATCCGATACCGCAAGGACCGGACGAGCTGGAGACGGAAAGATATTTACATCACCGGTTGACGAAGTTGTGAGGGTCAGGACCGGCGAAAAAGGTAGATCGGTTCTATAATACATATTTGTATAATAATTAGGCAAACGCTAATTATTTAATACAAAAATGTAGATTAGTTGATGTTTTGTGTGCTATAAAATTAGGCTTAATAATGCCTAAAAATAAAGCATAATGGGCATTGGTGTCTTCTTGGCAAGTTAATTGCTGCCATTCCTTTTGAAGGAAGGTGTTAGCAATGATCAATAGCGGCGATACCGCGTGGGTGCTCATTTCAACTGCTCTTGTGATCCTCATGACCCCGGCTCTCGGATTTTTCTACGGCGGCATGGTCAGAAAGAAGAATCTTTTGTCAACCATCATGCTATCGATCACTATGCTCGCCATGATCTCGGTACAATGGATACTTTATGGATATACAATTGCGTTCGGTCCTGATCGCGGAGGGATAATAGGAGGCCTTGATTGGCTGGGCCTAGCTCATGTAACGGGCGCTCCCTATGCGGCTTATGCTCCGGGAATACCTCATCTTGCTTTTATGATGTTTCAATTAGCTTTTGCTGTAATTACTCCCGCCCTTATTACGGGTGCTTTTGTCGAGAGAATTAATTTCTCGGGTTTTTTGGTTTTTACGCTTCTTTGGTCAACGTTCGTCTATGCGCCTGTTGCGCATTGGGTATGGGGGATTGGCGGATGGATGAGAAATATGGGTGTCCTTGATTTTGCCGGCGGCGCCGTAGTGCATATTACGGCGGGTATTTCGGCGCTCGCTGTCGCATTGGTCATTGGAAAAAGAAAAGGTTATGGAAAAGTCCCAATGGAACCATCCAATATTCCTCTTACTGTTCTTGGTGCGTTTCTTTTATGGTTCGGTTGGTTTGGGTTTAACGGTGGATCGGCGCTTTCAGCTGGTGCGATCGCAACCCAAGCAATTGTCGCGACAAATGCCGCAGGAGCTGCCGCGGCGCTTACTTGGATGATAATCTCTTGGAGCCACAAACGTCCTTCTGCGCTCGGTTTTTCTACCGGAGCAATTGCCGGCCTTGCCGCAGTAACCCCTGCTTCAGGTTTTGTTAGCCCCCTTTCTGCTTTGATGATAGGAGTTGTAGCGGCAATATTTTCATACTACATGATAATCTTCAGGATGAAGATCGGTTTCGACGAATCTCTTGATGTTTTTGCTTGCCATGGGATAGGCGGTATGTGGGGGATCATTGCAACAGGTCTTTTCGCCGAAAAAGCATTGAATCCCGCAGGCGCCAATGGGCTTTTCTTTGGGAATATAACGCAATTCAAGATCCAATTAATAGCTGTTGCGGTAATAGCCATATTCTCATTTGCGGCGACCTATATTTTAGCAAAAATTGTTGATACAATGTTTTTATTGCGGGCAAAAGACAACGAAGAAGATGTTGGCCTCGATATCGCCCAGCATGGGGAGTCGGTGTACTAATATGAAAAAGATCGAAGCGATAATCAGGGTTGAAAAACTTGAAGAAGTAAAAAATGCGCTCGAAGAAAAAGGCATTATCGGGATGACAGTTACCGAGGTTAAAGGACGTGGTACGCAAAAAGGGATACTACTTGAATGGCGTGCAGGCGAATATAGGGTAGAGTTCCTTCCAAAATTAAAAGTTGAAGTTGTTGTGAAGGAATCCGATGCGGACGCAGTTGTAAAAGCGATAGCCGATGCCGCAAGAACAGGCCGCGCGGGTGACGGAAAAATATTTATTTCGACTATTGAAGCTGTAGTAAGGGTCAGGACGGGCGAAAGCGGACAAACGGCTCTTTAAACTACAAAATTGTCAATATTATGCTAAAATATTTAGCATTCAATAGTGGCATATTAATTGCTATATCATATTAATTGCTATATTTTAAATAGATATCGACAAATAAAGGAGAATGATAAAAATGGCAAAAACGGCGAGCCAGATATTCGGAGAGCTCACATTCAGCAAAAAGGTGATGAAAGAAAAATTAAGCAAAGAAGTCTATGCAAAGCTGGTTTCGACTTTGGATAGGGGCGCCTCATTGGACGAAACGATCGCAGGCGATGTTGCCCATGCAATGAAAGAATGGGCGATAGAAAATGGCGCAACGCATTTTACCCATTGGTTCCAGCCGCAGCGCGGCGGCACAGCCGAAAAGCATGATGCATTTCTAAGCTACGGAAAAGATGGGGATATGATCGAACGTTTCAGCGCAAAGCAGTTGATACAATCCGAGCCTGATGCGTCAAGTTTCCCGTCAGGCGGCATCAGATCAACATTCGAAGCCAGAGGATATACAGCTTGGGATCCTACAAGCCCGGCATTTTTGCTTGAAGCAGGCAATACAAAGACTTTGGTTATTCCCACGGTTTATTTATCTTGGACAGGTGAAGTTCTTGATCTCAAAGCTCCCCTCCTTCGTTCAATGAAAGCTTTGACCGAATCAGCGATCAAACTTCAGAAATTGTTAGGCAACAATTCGGTTAAAAAGATCAATGTTTACGGCGGGCCCGAACAAGAATATTTCTTGGTATCAAAAGAGCTCTACGAATCACGCCCGGATCTTCGCATAACCGGCAGGACGCTTTTTGGCGCGGCTCCCGCAAAAGGCCAACAGCTCGAAGACCATTACTTTGGTGCGATCAAAGACAAAGTTATGATGTTCATGGAGGATTTTGATAACGAGCTTTATAGGCATGGCATCCCTTCAAAGACCAGGCATAATGAGGTTTCGCCCAACCAATTTGAAATAGCTCCTCTTTATGAAGAAGCTAATTTGGCGATCGATCACAATCTCCAGCTTATGACGATCATCCAAAAAGTTGCCGATAAGCACGGAATGGTTGCGATATTATATGAAAAACCATTTGCTGGTGTTAATGGATCTGGCAAGCATTTCAACTGGTCAATGGGGGATGAGGTTACAAATTACCTGGAACCGTCGGATTCACCGATCAAGAACATCAATTTCCTTCTAACACTGGGAGCAATACTTCTTGGGGTGAACAAATTCGGTGGACTTCTTCGTGCGGCAGTTGCTGACGCAGGGAACGATCACCGTTTAGGTGCAAACGAAGCTCCTCCGGCCATCATGTCTGTTTATCTTGGCGAGCATCTTGCGGGGCTCATGGATGAGATCGAGGGCATCGGATCAAAAGTTAACGAAAAGAGCTTGGCGCACATTACATTAGGAGTCAAAAATTTGCCTAAAGTAGCCAAGGATACTTCCGACAGGAATAGAACCTCTCCAGTAGCTTTTACGGGCAATAAATTCGAATTCCGCGCTGTTGGTTCGTCGCAGAACTGCTCGGAAGCCGCGACAACGCTTAATTTGCTGGTAGCTTACGGATATGACGAGATAGTAAAGAAGCTGACGGCTAAAAAAGGCGGGAACGTAAAAGAAAATGCGATCCTTGTTTTGAAAGACGTCCTAAAAGAAACAAAGAAAGTGCGTTTTGAAGGCAACAATTATTCCGAAGCATGGCACAAAGAAGCGGCAAAGAGGGGATTGCCTAATGCAAAGAATACTCCCGATGCACTTGATCTTATGCTCGAAAAAGAAGTTGCCGAACTTTTTGAGAAATACGGAGTACTTTCAAAGAGAGAGCTCCATTCAAAAGTGGAGATCAAAATTGATGCTTACATCAAGCTAAAGGACGTCGAGCTTAAAGCCGGATTAAATATTGCCAGAACTTTAATATTGCCAGCCGTTCTCTCCCAGATCTCGATGTTAGGAGACGCAAAGGCGGCTTCAAAATCAACAGCAATTTCCGCAGATCTTAAAATTGCGGCTTCTCTATATTCCGATATCCAATCCGCGATAAAGAGCCTAGAAAAAGCGATAGTTGTTTGCGAGAAAGAAGAGAATCTTGATAAAAAAGCAAAACTATACGCTAAGAATGGGGCAAATGCGCTGAATGATCTCCGCGAGAGCGTCGATCGCGCAGAAACAATAGTCGCCGACGGATTCTGGCCGATGGCTAAATATCAGGAGCTTTTAACGATCTTGTAATAATGAGACTAGTTAGGAACCTGCAAGTGAACCCTGCCTGCCGGTAGGCACGGCTCGCGGTTTCTGAGTTGCTAACCAGTCTCAAAATACTTCCCCTCCACTCGGGTGAAATTTTTAAATTCCCTGCCGATAATATATTGTAGGGGTTTTAACCCCGGATGTAAAGTAAAAACGAGGGAGAAAAAATGAGAATTACCAATCTTCAAAACATACTTTCGAGCTGCAAAGTTCGGCATCGTTTGACAGATTTGAATGCTTTAGGGCGGTTTAACCATGAAAGAGCCGCTGAAGTTTTGAAAAGAAAATCTCTTTATAGAGCTTTTTCAGATCTGGGGATGTCCTCGTCGTTTGGCACTCCTTCATATAATACAGGTTTAAGTGGTTTTATTAGGGCTGAAGATTGCGATAATGCGAATAATGAAAGAGAAGTACAAAGGATGTTCGATCGATTCGATGGAATGCGAAAAAAAAGTGACGCAACTTCCCCTCAAATTGATATTTCAACATTGCTTCGCCATGGAAACATTGGCATTCCCGATGAGGTGGAGATAAAGTCCGCAGCAAAATTATTGCAAATAATTTCATGTTTTGAGATGGATGAGCAAAATATAGCAATGATGATGCTTAGCCTGCAGGCAGATCTTGGCGAGTTATCGGATGATACGCGCCTTGTTCCCTTATGTTTAATAACAGAAAAAGTTTTTCCTGAAGAATTCGGCAGATCGGAGCTATCACGCTATTTTGATGGATATTTTAGGGCCCAAAGCGACAAATTGTTCGATAATATTGCAACAAAGCGCGGAGACTTCGCCGGTTTGGGAAATGTTTTGGACGCAATGCGGGCAATTAAAAGGGAATTATTTTGTCCAAGAGAAGAGGCGATTTATGCTTATAATAATTCACCTTTACCGATCGGATCAGGGCAAACCATATCCCAGCCCGAGATCGTTGCCATTATGACTGCTTTGCTTGATCTGCACGGGACGGAACGTGTTCTTGAGATCGGGACCGGATCAGGCTACCAGGCGGCTGTACTATCGCGGCTGGCGCGGGAAGTTTATACGATCGAAAGGTTTCCCGGACTCGCGGAAAAGGCAAAAATAGTTTTAAAACAAATAGGGGCAGACAATGTTGCCGTAATAGTCGGCAATGGAATATCGGGTTCGATCGAGAAGGCTCCCTTTGACCGAATACTTGTAACCGCAATGGCCGACCATATTCCGGAGGCCCTCCTTGGCCAGCTAAAGGAGGGAGGTCGAATGGTAATACCTGTTGCAAAACAAAAAGGCGGCAACTTTGGCATGCTTAACATGATCGATCGCCGCGGCGGGGAAATATTGGTCAAGGAAATATTATTATGTGCTTTTGTCGAGCTGGTGAATGAAGGGTAGCCTTCGCGACCTGTCCGGCGGAGTTCGGGCGAAGGAGGATTGCGGGGCTTTTTTTGAAAATTTATTGCCGCCTAGGCATGCTTGCCGGTTCTGCTGTAGTAATTTTTGGCTTCATCATGAATGAACGACCAATCGAAATCGACCAGTTTAACCAGGATATGAGACGCATAATTGTTCTTGACGTTTTTGGTGAATTCCGCCTCGAAAAGATTTCCGCCGAAACCTTTTAACTCCTTGAACATAAGACACCTCCTGAATAAGATAAAACAATTATAGCAAACGAGAAAAAGCCGGAAATTCAAGCAGGAGAGAAGCCAATAGAAGTTGGCAAAATTTCAACAAAGATTTCAAAAAATATTTTTATCGCAATGACAAGATTATTTATCGGCTTTTAAGCTGAATTAGAATAGGGCTTGAGCTCAGTGGGCTTGACAAGTTATAATGCTATTAGCAAAAGGGCACGAGGAAACCGCGACGCTTGTCCCGATTCCCACATCGGGATTTAGTCGCAGGTTTCCGAGTTGCTAACTGGTCTCAATTAGTACCAATTGGAGGATATCCATGACAAAAGTTAAAATTAAGGATATTTATAAATTTATCTTAAAAGTCTTCCCTAGTACGCCAAACGGGGATTTGTTGGTTGATGTAGAAAATGGCAACAAAATAATATTATCTTCGCCTAATAAAGGTGGTATTGTCAGCAAAACATCCGGTATTTTAAAAATAAAGACTAATGGCATTCAATTTGAAAACAAATTGCGCCGTTCGGCGAAGAAACGTTTAAAAAGGGAAGTTTCAAAATAAGTAATGCTTATTGATACCAATATTATTATCGACCATCTTCGTGGAGAAGAAAAAGCTTCAGCACTTCTTTCAAAAATAGAAAATGGGATAATAAAAGGGTATATCTCTACGATAGTTGAAGCAGAGGTCTTGTCCGGTTTCCATCTAAATGCAAGAAAAGTCGAAGAAATTAATAAACTATTAAGCATATTTCAGAGAATTGAAATTGATTCTGAAATTGCTCAAATAGGAGCAGAGTTTAGGCGCAAATATAGATGCGATTTAATAGATGGCTTGATCGCCGCATGCGCTTGGAAAATGGGAGTAGAGTTGGTTACAAGAAATATCCGCCACTTTATTAACATAAAAGAAATTTCTCTGCATCATTTGGATTAGAAGTTTTATCTATGCAATATAATAATTTTCCAAAAAAACAAGGCCTTTACGATCCCTCATACGAACATGACAGCTGTGGAGTCGGGTTTTTATGCGATATAAAGGGCAAAAAATCGAACGCAACGGTTTTACAATCCCTTGAGGCATTAAGACGGCTTGCTCATCGCGGGGCTACCGGAGCCGACCCAAAAACTGGCGATGGAGCAGGTATTTTGCTTCAAATCCCTCATGATTTCTTAGTCCACGAATGTTCTAAGTTAAAGATCGATCTTCCTCAAAGCGGATCTTACGGCACAGGAACTATTTTCTTTCCAAAAGATAAAAAAGACAGGGAATTTTGCAAAGATGTGTTCAAGAAAGCCATCGAAGCCGCAGGGCAGAAGCTTTTAGGTTACAGGGACGTTCCTCTTGATAACTCGGTAATTGGCGAAACTGCAAAGCTTACAGAGCCTGTAATTGAGCAAATCTTTATTGGGAAAGGTCCCTCGACTTCGCTCGGGGTAAACTCCGATGCAGAAAATGAACAATTGGATTTTGGACGAAAGCTCTATGTAATTCGTAAAGAAGTCGAAACAACGATCCGAAATTCTAGCACCAAACAGAAGTTATTTTTCTATATTACAAATATTTCTTCAAGAACTATGCTTTATAAAGGATTACTCATGCCGGATCAGGTCGAAAACTTCTTTCTTGACCTGAAAGACCCAAGAATTGTTTCAGCTTTATGCCTTGTCCACTCCCGTTATAGTACAAATACGTTTCCAACATGGGACCTGGCCCAGCCATTCAGATTTCTTGCCCATAACGGCGAAATAAATACTCTTCGCGGGAATATTAATTGGATGAGAGCTCGCGAAGGGCTTCTAAAGAGTGAAATGTTCGGATCCGACATCGAAAAATTGAAACCCATTATTGTTCCGGGCGGATCGGATTCTGCCGCGATCGATAATGCCTTGGAATTATTGATCTTGTCAGGACGAAGTTTGCCGCATTCAATGATGATGCTTATCCCCGGTGCTTGGGAGCAGAACAAACTGATGGATGAAGGGTTGAAGGATTTTTATAAATTTCATGCTTGCTTTATGGAGCCATGGGACGGTCCAGCCGCTATGGCTTTTACCGATGGTACAAGAATAGGGGCTTTACTTGATAGGAACGGATTGCGTCCAGCAAGATACCTGATCACAAAAGATGATAAAGTCTTGATGGCTTCCGAGCTTGGCGTTTTGGACATCGATCCAAAAAATATAAAAGTTTCGGGCCGTCTCGAGCCTGGTAAGATCTTCTTTATCGACACGGAAGAAGGCCGCATTGTAAATGACCATGAAGTCAAGAAAACAATGTCGGAGAGAAAGCCTTACAGGAAATGGCTTACTGATAATTTAGTGGATCTTGACCAACTCACCCCATCCCTCGCTTCGTTCGGGTTTCCCCCTCTCTTAATAAGAGAGGGGGATAAAAGGGGTGAGTTATTAACCGAATTGAGTGCTTTCGGCTACACGAGGGAAGACTTAAAGATCGTGATTAAACCTATGGCTGAAACCGGGAAAGAGCCTATTGGATCGATGGGGAATGATACCCCGATCTCGGTGCTTTCAAAACATTCGCAAAGCCTTTACTCGTACTTTAAGCAATTATTCGCGCAGGTTACAAATCCACCGATCGATCCTATCCGTGAAGAATGCGTAATGGGGCTTGATAGTTTTGTCGGGTCCCAAAAGAATATTCTCGATGAGACCCCGGAGCATTGCCAAAAATTATACGTAAAGCATCCGATATTGACAAATGACGACCTAAATAAAATTGTTGATATCAATATAAATGGATTTAAGACAAAAATCATCTCGATCTTGTTCCCAATAAATGACAAGAATAATTTGGTCAAAGCATTGGATAATATTTGTACCGATGCTGTTAAAGCGATAAAAGATGGTTATTCTTTCATAGTTTTATCCGATAGGGGAGTCGGCAAAGAGAAAGCCGCGATACCCGCATTGCTTGCGGTTGGCGCAGTCCATCAGCATTTGATTAAAAATGCGATGCGTACACAGATCGGCATAATTCTTGAATCCGGCGAACCTCGAGAGGTCCATCATTTTGGCGTTCTGTTCGGATTTGGAGCCGACTGCATCAATCCTTATTTGGCTTATGAAGTTGTCGAATATTTGATAACCGATAAACAATTAGATATTGATCCGGATATTGCATTGAAGAACTATCGCAAATCAATTGATGCCGGCATGCTTAAGATCCTCTCAAAAATGGGAATTTCAACTTTGCAAAGTTATCGTGGAGCTCAAATATTTGAAGCGCTTGGAATATCCGACGAAGTAATCGAAAAATGCTTTACAGGGACGACTTCTCGCATAGGCGGCGTAACGTTTGAAACAATAGCAATAGAAATTTTAGAAAAACATCGAATTGCATATCCAAAAAGGGAAGAAAGCGGAAGAATTCTTCCTCCGGGAGGCCTATATCAATTCCGCCGCGACGGCGAATTCCATCTTTGGAACCCGGAAAGCATCTCCGCGATCCAGGATGCCGCGAAAAAAAATGATCACGCAAGGTATAAAGAATTTGCAGCTCTTATAAACGATCAATCTAAGAATCCGACAACTATCAGGGGCGTATTGAAGTTTAAGAAGACAAACCCAATTCTGATTGAGTCCGTTGAGCCTATTGGATCTATTTTAAAACGTTTTGTAACAGGGGCCATGAGCTTTGGCTCTATCAGCCGCGGTGCGCATGAAACTTTAGCCATTGCCATGAACCATATCCATGGCAGGTCAAATACAGGCGAAGGAGGGGAAGACCCTGCAAGGTTCGCCGACAATAGAAGGTCTGCTGTCAAGCAAGTAGCTTCCGGCCGTTTTGGCGTCACTACTAACTATTTGGTTAATGCAGATGAGATACAAATAAAGATGGCGCAGGGAGCTAAGCCTGGCGAGGGCGGACAGCTTCCCGGCCATAAGGTTTCTGCGATCATAGCAAAAACTCGATACACGACGCAAGGGGTTACTTTAATATCTCCTCCGCCGCACCATGATATTTATTCGATTGAAGACTTGGCACAACTGATATTCGATCTAAAAAATGTCAATCCAAGAGCCATGATTTCAGTAAAACTTGTATCCGAGATCGGGGTTGGAACTGTTGCCGCCGGTGTCGCTAAAGGCCATGCCGATATGATCTTGGTTTCAGGCGGTGATGGAGGAACAGGGGCATCTCCAATAAGCTCAATTAAACATGCCGGGCTTCCCTGGGAGCTTGGGATATCGGAAACCCATCAAACATTGGTATTAAATGATCTGCGATCCCGTGTCAGGCTCCAAACCGATGGCCAAATGAGGACAGGGCGAGATGTGGCTATCGCCGCGATACTTGGCGCCGAAGAATACGGTTTTTGTACGGCTGCACTGATCGTTATGGGATGCGTAATGCTGCGCCACTGCCATTTAAACAACTGTTCAGTTGGAGTTGCGACCCAAGACGATATCTTGGAAGCAAAATTTGCAGGGAATCCGGATCACGTTGTAAATTATTTCACTTTCATAGCTTCAGAATTGAGGGAAATAATGGCAAGCCTTGGAATTTCTAAGATCGACGATCTTGTGGGGCGCGTTGACCTGCTTGAAACAAATACGGGCATTTTATCTTGGAAATCAAAAGATATCGATCTTTCAAAGGTCCTTTATAAGCCGGAAATCCAAAATAATGTCGGGATCTATCGCACAAAAGAACAGGATCACGGCATTGACAATGTATTGGACAGGAAATTGATCAAAATTTCTAAACCTGCATTGAACAGCAGGAAGGCGGTCTTGGAAGAACTTAAGATACAAAACGTCAACAGGACCACGGGCGCTATGCTTTCCGGTGAAATCTGCAAGCGTTTTGGCGAATCGGGTCTTCCGGATGATACTATTAAATTTAAATTCAATGGTGTTGCGGGACAAAGTTTTGGCGCATTTTTGGCTAAAGGCGCGACTTTTGAACTCGAGGGCTTTGCGAACGATTATGTCGGCAAAGGGATATCCGGAGGAAAAGTTATTATTTATCCCGATAAGAACACCGGCTACAAGCCCGATGAAAATATTTTGATCGGCAATACTGCATTTTACGGCGCAATAAATGGCGAAGCATATATTAAAGGCGTTGCGGGCGAGAGATTCTGCATCAGGAATTCCGGCCTTAATGGCGTCGTTGAAGGCGTTGGTGACCATGGATGCGAATATATGACCGGCGGGCACATTGTAATATTGGGCGCGACCGGACGCAATTTCGGCGCAGGGATGTCCGGCGGCGTCGCTTATGTTTATGATCTAGACAAAAAATTCAAGGACAGGTGCAATTTCGAGATGATAGAACTGCAGGAATTGGACGAAAGGGACCGCGTCGTCCTATACGACCTATTGAGAAAGCATCATTTGAACACGAATTCTCTGAAGGCGAAGTATATACTGGATAATTTGGACAAAGAAATAAAGAAATTCGTTAAAGTAATGCCCATCGAATATAAAAGGCTTTTAGAACAGAAAAAACTTGAAGAAAAATTAGCGCTAGACCAAGGAGCAGACTAATGGTTGGGGATCCAAGAGGATTTTTAAAAAACAAAAGGATCGCATCGGAATACCGTCCGGTTTGCGAACGCGTAAAAGATTATAAACAGGTCTTTGTATTAAGGCCCGATGAAGTGACGCGCGAGCAAGCTCGCCGCTGTATGGATTGCGGAACGCCCTTTTGCCATTCAGGATGTCCTATAGGCAATATTATCCCCGAATGGAATGAATTTATATATCACAATCAGTGGCAAAAAGCATTCGATATGCTTAATTCGACAAACAATCTTCCTGAAATTACCGGCCGTGTATGTCCTGCGCCATGTGAATATGCATGTGTATTAGGCATTAACAATGATCCGGTAACAATTCGTGAAAATGAGCTTGGAATAATCGAACATGCATTCAAGGAAGGCCTAATTAAAGCAAATCCGCCAAAAGTCCGCACAGGGAAATCAGTTGCTGTCGTAGGATCCGGTCCTGCTGGCCTTTCATGCGCCGCACAGCTAAATAGCGCAGGACATAAAATCACCGTTTTTGAAAGAGATGAGCAACTCGGCGGCATTATGCGCTATGGTATCCCTGATTTCAAACTCGAAAAGAGTGTCTTAGACCGAAGAATTGATATTTGGAAGCAGGAAGGCATTGAATTTAAGACAAACACTAATATTGGGAAAGATATTCCTGCAGAAAAGCTTACAAAAGAATTTGATGCCGTGTGTTTAACAGGCGGCGCGAAATTTCCAAGAGACCTTGCAATAGAAGGACGAAATCTTAAAGGCATTTATTTCGCCATGGAATATTTAACCCAATCAAACAAACTTATTGCTGGTGCAAATATAACAGATCCGATTTCTGCAAAGGGAAAGAGTGTTGTAGTTATAGGCGGCGGCGATACGGGATCTGATTGTGTCGGAACAGCAAATAGGCAGGGAGCTTCATGCGTTGTTCAAATTGAATTAATGCCTATGCCTTCAAAAGATAGGACTGAAAACTTCACATGGCCTAAATATCCTTTAATTCTAAAGACTTCTTCAAGCCACGAAGAAGGTGTTACCCGAAAGTGGTCAATTATGACAAAGTCATTTAAGGGTCAAGGCCATGCCTACCGGCAGGCAGGGTCAAGGGTAATGGGGCTTGAATGTATGCAAGTCGATGAAAAATTGAAAGAGATACCAGGGACAGAATTTGAGATCAAAGCTGATCTCGTTTTTCTTGCTTTGGGTTTCTTGGGGCCTGAAAAAACAGGAATGATAACCGAGCTTAGGCTGGAACTCGATCCAAGGTCAAATATTAAGACCGATGCTAATTATATGACATCGCGCAAAGGCGTGTTCTCGGCAGGAGATATGCGCCGTGGACAATCGCTAATTGTTTGGGCGATATCTGAAGGGCGCAAGGCCGCGCGGTTAATCGATGAATACTTGGTCGGCGATTCAACTCTGCCTATAATGTAGAAGTCCCGTTGAAATTTTCAAATTTTTCTCAAGATATACTAATATGCTTACTGTTTTACATGTAAATACGGCATCCGCCTTAAGGATGAGCGAAACTTTATTCGAGGCTCTGGCTCCGAAAGTATCGCTGAGGTTCAGGCCATTGCTCAATCCTTATCATCCGCTCCAGACAAAGCTTCGTGAAATAATGCCCGGCGCATATATCCATAGTTTATGCGTTGGGTCTGCCGCGGCAATAGCCGCAAGCCACATTGGCGCAAATGCAGATCTTGCAAGATGCATCGGGATTTACCATGATACGGGAAAGCTCGCTAATCCGGATTTTTTTGCAGGCGCAGTTTCCGGCGACAGGCTTCAGGCTCTAACAATAAAGGACAAGCAAGAATTGGCATTATTGCTCCTTCATCCATGGAATTCAGCCAGAATTCTTGGCCAATATCAGGGGTTTCCTCCCAAGGTTTTGGAAGGTGTTGAACAGCATCACGGCCGCATGCGGACGTATGCCAATATTGGCGCTGCATTATTGGGAACAATAACAGAGCCCGACCTGCATTACCCGGGGACTCTGCCAACAACCAAAGAAGCGGCCCTTGTGATGATAGCCGATAACTCGGAAGCGTATCTTGCCAAATTGTACAGGGATAATAGGATACCAAATGATCCTACCAGGAAATTCTTTCGAGGTGTTGTCCATAAGGTTATACTTGATTTGATGGGGACAAATCAATTTTCCAACAGCCATCTTACAATACCTGAGATCGAAAAAGCCGAAGGCATTATAATGTGGTTCTTTTATCGGTATTACAACGGCCTTC
The DNA here is from genome assembly GCA_016223245.1 of Candidatus Saganbacteria bacterium. Taxonomy (NCBI): domain Bacteria; kingdom Bacillati; species Candidatus Saganbacteria bacterium. The sequence goes on from JACRPL010000003.1 coordinate 95,162, forward strand.
CCATAGACCACACCCCAGACCAGTTCCGCAAGCACGACCGCTCTGCGTAGCAGCGCCTCTAAGGCGCTGAAATTATAGCAAACGACCGAGCCTAAGAGGCTCGGCTACGCGGAGTAAGTAATCCTTTTTCTGCAGGCCATGATATAATTCTTACAAATGAACAGGATATTGCATAAAGACAAGCTCTCGGAAAATACTTCAAAAATAATAGTTGAAACTCCTCATATTGCAAATGCCGCAAAACCGGGACAGTTTATTGTCGTTGTGCCTACAGAGAAGGCCGAAAGGATCCCTTTGACCATAGCCGACCATGATATTAAAAAGGGAACGATAACGATAATTTTTCAAATAATCGGGGCAACAACAAAAGTGTTGGATTCTCTAAAAGCCGGAAATGAAATTGCGCATCTTTTGGGTCCTTTGGGCGTTCCGTCCGAGATCGAAAAGTTCGGAAGGGTTGTCATTATCGGCGGTGGGGTTGGAATTGCCGAGATCTATCCTCTAGTTAAGTCGCTAAAAGAAACTGGCAATGAAGTCGTTTCGATAATTGGTGCTAGAAACAAAGACCTATTGATCTATGAAGAAGAACTTAGATTACAGAGCACGGATCTTCGGGTTGCAACTGATGACGGATCTTCTGGAATTAAGGGGTTCGTCTCGGATATCTTAATGGAAATGATCTCTAAAAAAGAGAAAATTGATAGGGTAATAGCCGTAGGGCCGACTCCGATGATGAAAGTCATATGTGATATCACAAAACCATATAAAATAAGGACGATTGTTTCGCTAAATACCCTAATGCTTGATGCAACAGGCATGTGTGGTATTTGCAGGATAACTGTCGGCGGGAAAATTAAGTTTTCGTGCGTCGATGGCCCCGAATTTGACGGGCATGAAGTCGATTTTGTCGAATTATCTTCTCGGTTAAGAATGTTTAAAGATGTTGAAAAGCAAGCAATGGATCATGTTTGCAGGCTTATGACCCCCACTGACCCTTCGGAACATCTCCCCATGGCTAAGGGGGAGAATGAGAGGGGGTAAAAGGTTTACTATGGCTGAAAAAATACCAAAACAAGAAATGATAAATAGGCCGGCAACGGATAGAATAAAAAATTTTGAGGAAGTTCCATTAGGTTATACCGTCGATCAAGCTATTGCCGAAGCAAATAGATGCCTGCAATGTAAAAGCCCCAAATGTGTCGCGGAATGTCCAGTTGAAGTCGATATCCCCGCATTTATAAAATTTGTAGCTAAAGGCGACTTTGAATCAGCTGTCAAAAAAATAAAAGAAACAAATTCACTTCCGGCTATTTGCGGCCGAGTCTGTCCCCAAGAAGAACAATGCGAAATGAAGTGTATTATCGGCATTAAAGGAAAATCGGTCGGGATCGGTAATCTAGAAAGATTTGTTGCCGATTGGGAAAGAAGCAAACTCACCCCCAACCCCTCTCTTGTTAAGAGAGGGGTGCCGAACGAAGTGAGGCGAGGTGAGTTAGTTGCTGTTATTGGCAGCGGCCCATCAGGACTTGCATGTGCTGGAGACCTTGCTATTCTTGGATATCAAGTCACAGTATTTGAATCGCTTCATGTAACCGGCGGAGTTTTGACTTACGGGATCCCCGAATTCCGTTTACCCAAGAAGATCGTCGATCTTGAGATACAATACGTTAAAAGTTTAGGCGTTGAGATAAAAACCGATATGCTGATTGGCAATGTATATACGATAAATGATCTCTTAAAAGAATATAAGGCTGTTTTTATTGGATCAGGCGCCGGTCTTCCAAAGTTCATGGGAATTGTCGGTGAGAATTATGATGGTGTCTATTCCGCGAACGAGTTTTTGTTCCGCGTAAATATGATGAAAGCATGGAAATTTCCGGAATACTTAACTCCGATAAAGATCGGCAAACGTGTTGCTGTTGTCGGCGGCGGCAATGTGGCGATGGACGCGGCCAGGGTCTCATTAAGGCTTGGCGCCGATGAAGTCTATTTAATCTACAGGAGAACAGAAAAAGAAATGCCTGCTCGCCGTGAAGAGATCCATCGCGCGAAAGAAGAGGGGATAATATTCAAAGAGCTGACACTTCCTGCAAAATACCACAGGGGTGAAAATGGATGGATAACCGATCTTGAATGCATCCAAATGGAACTTGGGGATACTGACTCTTCAGGCAGGAGAAAACCCGTAGAAATTAAGAGCTCAAATTTCAAAATTCCGATTGATACAGCTGTTGTCGCTATTGGCAATTCTCCAAATCCTTTGGTCCCGCTTCGCACCCAAAACCTCAAAACACATTCATGGGGCGGAATAATAATTACAGAAGATGCACAAACTTCGATCAATAATGTTTATGCCGGTGGAGATATTGTCCGAGGCGCCGCTACGGTAATTTCCGCAATGGGCGACGGGAAAAAGGCCGCGAAAGAGATCAATAAGCTTTTATCGTCAAATAAATAATAGTGCTATCCAAAAAAGAAAATTTACCGCCGATCCGCTCAAGTACGGCAAATTACTGTGCATCGCGAGCGCGAACCCGCCAAAAATAGGCCCTGCAATTCGCCCTAAGCTATCGATGGATTGCATTGCTCCCATTGTAGCCCCTTCATCTATCTCTGTCCTTTTGGAGATTAGAGATGCCAAGCTTGGGCGGCAAAGGCCAGCTCCCGCGCTTGCAATTCCAACAAAGATCATCAGAGAAATAAAATCATATGAAAAGATCGTAAGGAGATAACCGATCGAAGATAATATCAGGCCGATCTTAACGATGTTTTCTTCCCCGAACCTTTTAATTAATCGGCCTATCAGCATGCCTTGGATAATTACTATCACAACACCCATTGAGACAAATATCCAGCCCATTTCGACCGCTCCAAAATTCAGCTTGTCTTTCGCGAAAAGCGAGAATGTGCCTTCAAAATTCGCGGTCGAGAATGAAACGACAAAAACCAGGAAAAACGCGAAGGCCAAAAACCCCCTAAGCGACAGCAGGTGTTTGAACCTATTGTATTCGACCTCGCTGCGGCTTCGTTTTTTCTTTGATTCTTTCAGGAATATTGCCGCAAAGAGGAGATTTATTACGGCTAAGACTGCAGAGAAAAAGAACGGCGCGCTAAAGTGCAATATGGAAAATAAGCTTCCGATAGCAGGACCTACAATTACGCCAAGGCCCATTGCGGCGCCCATTAGGCCCATTCCATGGCCACGGTTTTCCGTATCGGTCACATCAGCGACATATGCCATAGCCGTCGGAAGGCATGCAGAAGATAGTATCCCGCCTAATATCCTCGAGGCAAAAAGCATCAGAAGGCTGTCCGCAATGCCGAAAAGAACGAATGAAACGGCAAATCCCGCAAGACCTATCAGGATTATGGGCTTTCTCCCGTATTTATCAGAAAGTGATCCCCAAACAGGCGAAAAGATAAACTGCATCAGCGAATAGCTTGCCATAAGCAAGCCTATTTGGAACGAGGTCGCGCCCAGGTTCAGCGAAAAAAAGGGGAGGATCGGGAGTATTATCCCAAAACCGGCCATGACTAAAAACATGGTCATGAACAATATTATTATCCCGGAATTTCTTAATCCCATGTTAAAAATTATTTTCTATGATCTTTCTTGTTTCATCCATATTCAAAAGGATAACGCTTCCCGCGGCGTTGTTGCCGGGGTCTCCAGGCAAAGTGATGCTCCTAAAGTTATTTTTCGGCATCATTCTCATATTATTTGCAAGCATAATGAAGCCTTTCAGACTTAAGTCGCTTTTGACGTTTACCCTAATGAGGTTGATGATGAACGGAGCTTTGATGATCGATTGGAAAGACGCAAGCCTTGAAGATAATGCATTCAAAAATTTCTGCTGGCGTTCAATGCGCCCTAGGTCGCCTAAGGCATCGTGCCTGAACCGCACATATTCCTCGGCCTGCTTCCCGCTCAACCTCTGCCATCCGGCCTTGAGATTTATAAAAAGTCCCTGGGCTCGGTCGATGTAAAACATGTCTTTATCAACGTTTATTAGGACGCCGCCTAGAAGGTCTACAAGTTTAGGCAGGGTCGCGGTATTTACAATCAGATATTTATCGATCGGGATATCGAGAAGTTTTTCGATCGTTGCCTTAGTAAGGCTTATTCCGCCCAAAACAAAGGCGGCATTTATTTTATTGTATCCAAACCCCGGCACTGCAACATATGAATCCCTTGGTATCGAAACAATATTCAGCCGGTTCACCAGCGGGTCGACATGAAGGACCATGATCGAGTCGCTGCGGCCGCTTTCCGAAATGATCTTCCCGGTTTCGGCGTTGGTGTCGAGATCGGTCCCGATGACCAAGATATTCATTGGGCGGCCGATGATGCCGAATTTTATGATAAATGGGATATGGGCGGGGAAAAATAAATTCGTGTAAAAGTAAATTATTCCCAGGAACAGGACGATTATCCCGATAAGCCTCAACCAATCGACATGTTTCCCGGTTTTTGTCATTTCTTTTCGTAGCCGATCGGGATAAGGAGCAATGGTTCGTGGTCGGGCGGAAGGCTCATTGAAGCCGCAACGACATCGTCCCAGAACGAACCGACACAGACTGTTTTAAGGCCTAAAGCTGTCGCCTGAAGGAGAAGATTTTCTGATGCAGTACCAGCTTCTATGTAGACATATCTTTCGGCTCGGCTGCCGAATTTTGTCCTTGTTTTATTATAGTTTGCCGAAACAATAACAATAAAAGGAGCTTCAGCTACAAAAGTCTGCGCTAGCGCGGCTCGGGCCAAGCTTTGCCGCTTATCGCCTTTTACGATAACCTCAAGTTTATGCTCTAATGGCAGGTAATGGTATACGCCGGTCTTGTCCACGGCATATATTTCCAACGGGTATAGGCTGCCTGCGGACGGCGCCGACCTGAAATTCCATTGTGGGTCAGTTATACCTTGGCACGCCCATAATAATTGGGATATCTGGGTTGAATTTAGCGGCGTTTCGAGGAATGATCTTTCCGATCGCCTTCGATAAATTGCTTCTTCGAGCGACATTTGTCCTGTTGATCTTGACTGCGGGAGAGTTATTGTTTCGGCATAAGCCAAAGAGCAGAATACAATTAGGATGAGAGAGGTTATTATGCGCTTTCGCATAAAAACTATTATAACATAAGGTATTTTAAAGGCAAAATCCCGTAGCAATGCATGCGCATTGTACGGGATAAACCCCGCAGCATGCTGCAGCATGATACGGGGCTTTTTATTATACAGAAGCGGTTTCTTTTTGCTTTTTTGGGAAATCAAGCATTTGTACGCCTTCAGCTACAATTTCTGTCGAGGTGCGGTTGTTGCCTTCCTTATCTTTGTACTTGCTTATCTGAATCCTTCCGTCTACCGCAACGAGCCTTCCTTTCTTAAGGTATTCTCCGCAAATTTTTGCAAGAGGACCCCAGGCGATGCAATTGAAGAAATCAACTTCCTTTACTCCTTCCTTTTTGAAAGGCCTTTCAACTGCGATCGAAAACCTTGTGATCGGGTTTTCTTTCGAAGTAAATCGGGTTTCCGGGTCGGCCGTTAATCGTCCAATAAGCATGGTCTTGTTTAATGATGCCATCGTATTCACCTCCTTTTTTCTAAGATATTTTTGATTACACAAGATACACAGCAATTATCGCGCCAACTCACCCCCTTAATCCCCCTCTCTTAATAAGAGAGGGGGAAACCCGAGCAAAGCGAGGGAGGGGGTGAGTTAATCTTCGTCATAAGCGACGAAATCATGTATAATTATTTGCAATGGACGAAAACATAACAATTTTTCGGAAATGCGGCACATATGACCAGGTTGAAGTATTCAATTCGATAACTTCAGCCCTTGAGCCGCTAGGCGGCATAGGAAGATTTGTTAAACCGGGGCAAAAAGTATTGCTTAAGCCAAATATCTTGGCCGGTTACAGTCCGGATAAAGCCGTAACGACTAATCCAGAAGTTATACGGGCGATCATTCGTCTGGTTAGGTTGGCTGGCGCCCATGCATTCGTCGGTGAAAGCCCCGGATTTGGAACTGCCGAGAAAATGTCAAAAATTACCGGCATTAAGAAGGTACTTGATGAAGAAAAAGTAGACCTGATCGAATTTAAAACACCCAAAGAAGTAAATTTCCCGGATGGGAAAAAATTCAAAAGAATAACTGTCGCGGCGGAAGTCTATGGCTATGATGTTTTGATAAATATCCCGAAATTTAAGACCCATGTGCTTACCGGAACTACTAATGCCGTAAAAAATCTTTTTGGATGCGTTCCCGGCCTTTTAAAGAGCCAATATCATTATAAAATAAAAGAACGCGAGCCTTTTATTGAGCTCCTCGAAGATCTGGCGAGATTAATTAAACCGAAATTGACGATAATGGACGCGGTATTGGCAATGGAGGGGGAAGGCGGGCCTGCTGGCGGGACGCCAAGACATTTGGGAATTATTGGCGCGACATCGGATCCCTTCGATATCGACCAATTGATGCTTAAGATCATTAACGGGGAAAACATCCAAGGGTTTTCTTGTCCCGATTTTAAAAAGATAAATATCTTGCCAAGCAATGTCGAATTTTTGCCGCTTTCATTTTTATTAAGCTTTATCAATAAGAACTTTTCCGATAAACCTGTGATCGATCCCAAAAAATGCGTCAATTGCAAGATTTGTATCAATGTATGCGCCGCAAAAGCTATGTCCGTCGGATCCAAAAATCCTGTTTACGATTATGGCAAATGCATAAGATGCTTCTGCTGCCAGGAAATGTGCCCGGAAAGAGCTATATTTGTAAAAAAGAACATGATATCGGATCTTTTGGCCAAGATATTTAATCGAAAATAATATTATGCAAGTTTTGGGTGTGACGCGACGATTATATTGTGTGATACCTGAAATGAACATCCAAATCCAAAATCTCGTAGTTAAACTTCATGGCCCCGACAGGGTTGCTATAATGCATTCCCTTACAGACGAATTGTTGGGAGAGGAAGGGGTCCGCAGGGCGATCAACTATAATGTATATTACGGCGATCCGGAAGCGAAACAAGTTGCTATTGAGTTGGCCTCAAAAATGAAAGTTCTTACTCCACAAGATATCGAATCGCTCTCCGCATAACTTCTCTATAAGCTTTCTTTATAGGGATATGATGTTTATTCGCTAATTTCTTATAGTCTTCGTATTCAGGCGCGATAGTCATGATCTTCTTTCCAAGTGTTCCGATCTTAACGGCGGCTTTCCCATATTTTGTGTTGATCTGTTTAAAATGGCGGCCAAGTTTTTCTCTTTGGACTAAGAATGTTCGAACGCCAAACGAGGTAGTCGTTTCAAAAATCGTCTTTAGGATGATATCCTCCAATTCGATAGGGCATAATACAGTTAGTTTGACCGCCGCCCTTTCTTTTTTCATCCGAATATCTTCAAAATATGCATCGTATGCCCCAGCTTTCAATAAGGATGTGATCGTATTATCGAAAAGTTTCGGAGCAATATCGTCTATGTTTGTTTCGATCATTAAAACCATATCTTTTTTGGTTTCTAATTCTTTTTCACCGATAATTACCCTTAAGAAATTCGGCTGAACTTTAAGGTCATATCCGCCGGCTCCGAATCCGGTCTTTTCAACTTCTATCCTTGGCAATGGTCCAAAACTTTTCGCGAGAGTTGCAATGATCGCGGCTCCCGTTGGCGTTGCGAGCTCTTTTTTTATTCCCGAATCATAGATCGGTATCCCTTTTAGAAGTTCAACCGTCGCAGGCCCCGGAATTGGGATCGTTCCATGAGCGCATTTTGTGGTTCCCGATCCAACATTTATTGGAGAGCAAAAAACTTCTTCGATACCAAGAAAGGCTAGGCAAGTAACGGAACCCACGATATCTATTATCGCGTCAATAGCGCCGACTTCATGGAAGTGGATTTCATTTATCCCGCATTTATGGACTTTGGCTTCCGCTTTTGCAAGATTGTAAAATATTTTCTTGCTTAAAACTTTTATTTTTTTCGACAGATGGCTATTATCTATTATTTTATTGATATCTTTAAGCGACCGATGGTTTTTTTCTTTTATGGTTTTTACCTCGATATGAGTAGCATTAATTCTGTTGTTTGTTTTTCTGGTAACGAGTAACGAGTAATGCGTAATGCGAAGCTTTGCTAGTTCTTTTTTTAGATGTTCAATCGGAACTCCGGCATTTACAAGCGATCCTAAGATCATGTTGCCGGAGATACCCGATGCGCAGTCAAAATAAGCGGTTTTCATTTGCGATTAACAATTGCGTTCGCCATAACGGCGGCGCCGAAGCCGTTGTCGATATTTACCGCGGCAACTCCGGGTGCGCAGGAGTTTAGCATCGTTAAAAGTGCCGACAATCCTTTGAAACTTGCTCCATAGCCAACCGATGTCGGGACGGCGATAATTGGCGCAGAAATTAATCCTCCAATTACAGATGGCAATGCGCCTTCCATTCCGGCGACAGCGATAATAACAGAGGCTCTTTTTAAGATTTTAATATTTTTCAACAAACGATGTATACCCGCAACTCCAACGTCATGTAGCTTTTCGACTTTAAGCCCAAGAAATTCTGCCGTAATTGCGGCTTCTTCGGAAACGGGTATGTCGGATGTGCCTGCGGTTACAATAAGTACAGGGTTTCTATGCCTGCCTGCCGATCCGTCCTCCGTAGCAGTGCTACTGCGGAGGATGGAAGCTTTAGCGAAGGCAGGTTTCTTTGTTTCTATGTCGCTTTGTTTGAAAGTAACGATTCGTGCGACTTTGTGATATTTCGCTTTTGGAAGAATTTCTTTTATTGCCTTGAATGCCGTTTTATCAGCCCGGGTTGCTAATACATCATGGCCATAATGCGCGATGCGCGATGCGATATGCGCTATTTGATCGGGAGTTTTTCCTTGGCAGTAGATCACTTCAGGGAATCCTTTTCGTTTTATCCTATGATGGTCTATTTTTGCGAACCCAAGGTCTTCGTAGTGTGGTTTATTCTTGCTCACATTTACTATTATATCGTGAAATTTACTGATTGCACAGGTAGGGTTAGCTGTTTAGATGGGATTATATAATCAGCCTATATTTTCTGTCGTCCGTGGTACTGGTTTGATCTCATGCATCGAAGCTAGCCAGCTAAACCCTGCGGAGAATTTTGTAGCCGCGTCATACCATGCTTTTGCAAAGTCTCCCTTGACTAGAGCATGGCTTAGGTCAACGCCGGTCAAATTTGAAAATCTTGCATCCAAATCAGTGAAAGATGCATCCCCGAAAGTGCTAAATCTTAAGCTTGCGCCTGATAACAGAGGGAAGTATGTTCCACAACTAAATGAATGTGTATCTTCAAATCTTTTGGGCCCGATAACAGATCCGCTAAAGTCAAGGTATAATACAGAATGGGCCGCGGCAAATCCAGCTAATCTTCCGACTTCGCCATGGGTGAGCGCGTGTTTGAGGTTCAGTCCGGATTCGTTGATCTTTCTTGCGACATCTCCAAGCGATCTATGGTTCGGCCCCAAAACGCTGGATGCGATCCCGATCGGCGTCCTCCAAATATTTTTTTGAACTTGAAATTTTGTCCCATCAATTGCCATGATATTTTCCTCCTGAAGAATTATTTTTTACTCTATACGCCTACTTCGGGAAGTAATATCAGAAATTTCACTTATTAAAAAATACTTTTAGAAATTTTTTGTGCCCCGTAAATAGACATAAAAATATCGTGATGGTATACTTTATCAATCGACCGGTTGCGGACTTCGACGAGCTCAGTCGAGTCGTTGCGCGGCTTGAAACGTATATCGCAATACGTTTCCCACTTCCCAACCCATTGACGCTTATCGATTTTATGGAGGAGTGGCCGAGTGGTTGAAGGCGAACGCCTCGCCACCGCTACGTTCCGCAGACGGAACTAGCGGGGTTCCGCCAAAGGCGGAAAAAGCACTAATACTTAGAAGAATAATCGAATGTTTTATATATACATATTAGAAAACGATGTCAATAAGCATTACATCGGATATACTTCGAAAGATCCCATTGAAAGATTAGAGGAGCACAATCGATCAAAGGGAAATTGGACAAGATATAAAGGCCCTTGGAAATTAGTTTATCAGGAAAGCTTTTTAACTAAAGAAGAAGCTTCTAGAAGAGAAAAGCAGATAAAAAATTATAAAGGCGGTCAAGCCTTTAAAAAATTAGTTATTAATATTTAGTTGGAGGGATGGCTGAGCGGTTGAAAGCGGTCGCCTCGAAAGCGACTATACTGGAAACAGTATCGGGGGTTCGAATCCTCCTCCCTCCGCCAGTTGAGAAATGTCTTTGTTGGCTCGCCCGAGGCTAAGGCTCGCCAACCGTTTTTCATAGAAATTTCAAGCCGTTTTGAATTCAGTAAGGCCAAGAGAAAACTTTTTGAATTTTTATTGATTAAGACAACCGACATACCCCGAGCGCAAGCTCGAGGGAATATGAGTCTTTTTAGCCCCCTGATATAATTGGAGACAGGTTAGGAAGCGAACATTTTCCGACGGTTTTTGAAACTAAGCAATTTTTTGAGAGTTTTCCGAGGTTCTAATCTCTAATTGCTGGTTTTTTCTTTCCCATCACCTCCATTCCCCCAATTTTGGAAACAGTTAATCCTTATGCCGCCGTAGCGGCCGGTTCCAAGGGCGGAGGAGCAGCGAATATTTTCTTGAGATTGTATGCCATGTAAGTTAGCAAAGATTGGGCATGTGTCTTAAGCTCGCCCCAGTAGCGCGATCTTTTCAGGCGATAACTGCGCTTGCCAACGGCAAAAGGCACCTCGACCATACAGCGCATGCTCCGGGCGTAAACATAATCATCGTTGCTTTCTTTAAAAGAGACATTGAGGAAAAAACGGAAAAGAATGTAGAGATTGATGAGTTCTTCAAGCTGGTAGTCGGAATTAAGCTGCATCGCCTCTTTAAGAAAAAGTATCTTAAACATCAAAACCGGATCGAAAGCACTCTGGCCATTCTTACTATAGCAATTCTTCGCTTCCTCACGGATGAACGACCAATCGAAATCGACCAGTTTAACCAGGATATGAGACGCATAATTGTTCTTGACGTTTTTGGCAAATTCTGCCTCGAAGAGATTCCCGCCGAAACCTTTTAACTCTTTGAACATAAGACACCTCCATAGAAATGATACAACCATTGTAGCAAATGGCTAAAAAGCTAAAATTGAAATAGGCTAGCCGACTGGGGCGGGCTTTCTTTTTTGGACAAAAATCCTAAAAATATTTTTTTATCGCCACAAAGAACATCTGACGATTGCTTAATGGCTAGATAAAATGAGGGTTGAGCCCGTGGGGCTTAACAAGGTATAATGCTATTAGTGAAAGGCTCGAAGAAACCGCGACGCTTGTCCCGATTCCCACATCGGGATTTAGTCGCTGGTTTCTGAGTTGCTAATCGGTCTCATCTTTTCTGATTTGCGACCTTTAATTACGCGAATGCGCGATTTTCTTAAGTTGGTATTAAAAGAATTTGCCGCCAACTGCTTGAAAAGCAGGCAAGCACAACTTATAATTAGTGTAGCTTGCAGCAAAACTTGAAATCGTCCTTTCCGCCTGCCGAGTCCAGAGAATTTCGCTCGGATATTTTCAAACAGACACCGTTCAAACATATAACAAATTGTGATATGTTTGATATACTTATCCCATGGAACTCTTCCAAGATCAAGGAAAACCAGAAGACCAGCCTCTTGCATACCGCATGGCACCTCGAACAGTTGATGAAATATCAGGCCAAGAAGAAATATTGGGGCAGGGGAAATTATTAAGGCGGTTAATCGAAGCCGACAAGATCACATCTATTATTCTTTATGGACCACCCGGAGTCGGAAAAACTGTAATTGCTCGCGTTATTGCCAATACAACCAAAGGCCACTTTGAGTGGCTTAATGCCGCAACGGCTTCAGTTGACGATATTCGAACTGCCAGCCTCCAGGCCAAACAGCGAAGAAAATTAAATGGATTAAAGACTATTCTTTTCCTGGATGAAATCCATCGCTTCAATAAGCTTCAGCAGGATTCATTATTGCCCGATGTTGAAGAGGGCAATCTTATCTTGATCGGCGCAACAACAGAAAATCCTTTCTTTTATGTGAATTCGGCGTTGGTTTCGAGGTCGCAAATATTTGAATTGAAACCTTTATCGACCGAAAACCTAAAAATAGTAATTAATTCGGCTATTAAAGACGCAGATCGTGGATATGGCAAATTAAAAATCGATATAAATAGTGAAGCACTTGAACATTTATCAAAACTGTCGGATGGAGACGCAAGGCGAGCGCTCTCCGCCCTGGAATTGGCCGTCCTTTCAACGCAAAAAGATAAGAGTGGGACAATAAATATTGATCTGAAGGTGGCCGAAGAATCGATCCAAAAGAAAAAAGTTGTCTACGACAAAAAAGGCGACCAACATTACGACACTATTTCCGCTTTTATAAAATCTATGCGCGGTTCAGATCCAGACGCAGCGCTATATTATCTTGCGAAAATGATACATGCCGGTGAAGATCCAAGGTTTATCGCAAGGCGCATTGTTATTTGTGCCGCCGAAGATGTCGGGAATGCTGATCCTTTGGCATTGGTTATTTCAAACGCCGCTATGCAGGTAGCTGAGTTTGTAGGACTTCCGGAAGCAAGAATTCCATTGGCCCAAGCTACAACCTATGTCTCAACGGCGCCAAAAAGCAACGCGGCTTATATGGGAATAAATGAAGCTTTAAAAAAAGTTGAGAATGAAGTTACTCAAGCCGTTCCCGAGCATCTAAAAAATTATACGAGAAAGAACTAATTCAACACAACCTTCAGGCACTCTTTTCCTTCAGCGATAATTTTAAAACCCTCTTGGATCTTTTCTAGAGGCAAGTGATGGGTTACAAGGCCTTTTATTTTAACCTTGCCGGTTTTAATTAATTTTAGAGCTTCCTCGAGATTAACAGGTCCGGCGCCATATGATGATGTGACTGTGATCTCGTTGCGCCAAAAATTTTCGGTTGGGATCTCAATATTCTTATTTGGAATAGCAAAAAAAAGAATGAAGCCCTTTCTGTCAATGCAATTAAAGGCCTGCTCAACCGCGGAATATGCTCCTGTACAAACAATTATCCTGTCGGCTTTGATATTAATATTTTGGCGCGCATCGATAACTTGGTCTGCGCCGAATTCTTTTGCCTTGTTCAGCCTATATTCGGAAATATCTGTTGCGAGAACCTTCGCGCCGGCCAATTTTGCAATCAAAATGTTTAATAATCCGGAGACGCCGCTTCCGAGTACCAATACAGTATGATCTTTCTTGACGCCGATCGCTTTTTGGCCGCGGATAGCGCAGGCTAAAGGTTCGATCAATGTCCCTTCGTCGTTTGAGACATTTTTCGGCAATAAGTAAGTGCCTTTTTCGACATTTATCTTTGGGACGCGGACAAATTCGCTGTAGCCGCCCGGGTCATAGTTGCCTTTATGAAGCGTTTCACACGCAGTTTGGTTTCCTTCTCTGCAATACTTGCATTCTTCGCAAGGGACATGATGGCTTACAAATACTCTCTGCCCGACTTTGTATTTTCCGGACTTGGATTCGACAATTTCGCCTGCAATTTCGTGGCCTAATATCCTTGGGGCTTTTTTGATGCGGTACCATTCCATTAAGTCTGTCCCGCAAATCCCGCTTGCCAGGACTTTCACCAATATTTCGCCGTCGTTTATCGAAGGTTTTGGCCGCTCTTCGATCCGGATGTCATTATTATTGTGGTAAACAGCTGCACGCATCTATTTGTTTTCGTTGAAAATATCTTGAGCTTCTTTTACGCTGGCATTCTTATGGATTATTGCTTGAAGAGCCGCCGCAACAGCCACAGGATGGGGACTTTGCCAAACATTTCGCCCAAGATTTATGCCGACAGACCCTTTTTGCATTCCGTCGTGTACGAATTTAAAAACGTCATGTTCGGTCGCGCATTTGGGCCCCCCGGCCATTACAACCGGGACTGGACAGCCATTAACAACTTTGTCGAAATCTTTTTCGCACCAATAGGTTTTTACGACTTTGGCGCCAAGCTCTGCCGCTATCCGACAAGCTAAAGCTAGATAGCGAGCTTCAAGCTTTTCCATTTCTTTGCCGACCGCGGTAACAGCCATTACCGGGATGTCATATTTTTCGCAAAGATTTACCAATTCGGCCAAATTCAATAAAGTTTCTTTTTCATAGTTGCTTCCGACAAAGATCGAAACTCCCACAGAGCTTGCATTAAGCCGGAGGATCTCTTCGATGGATGTGGTAAGCCCTTCATTCGCGAGGTCTTTTCCTACAATGCTCGTGCCGCCGGACACCCTTAATATTATCGGTTTGCTTATATTCGCATCGATTGAGGAGCGTAAAACGCCTCTGGTTACAAAAAGAGCATCGCAATAAGGCAGCAGCGGTTTAATTGTCTCACCCGGTTTTTCAAGGCAATGCGTGGGCCCCTGGAAATATCCATGGTCTATCGGCAAAAAGAAACAATGTCCGTCGTCTTGAAATAATTTGCTTAACCTGTTTTTCATTCCCCAATTCATGATTATTCCTCCTATTATGGGCCAGTTTCAAACTATCTTCAAGCTGACAATAGTTGTTCTATGTAAAACTTAGCCCTTTCAACATACTCCGCTTCTTTTTCCTCGAATAAAAATGGGCGCAGGGAATTTGCCATCTTTTCAAGCTCTTTATCGGGAATGGCAAAAATGATCTCTTTTAGGAATTCCCTGGGGGAGATATTGACCTTTTTTTCCCTTAAAATATAATCGTCCACCGGGAATTTTTTTGAAAGCATCATGATAAGATCATAAACATGGCGGCCCCTTCTGTGGGTGCTTAATGCCAGCATTTTCTCGCAAAAAATATAGCCATCGGTCATAGTGAAAATCGGGAACATTTCCCCGAAGTTATTGACGACCACCTCATTGGTCTTCAGTTCCCATGATGGCTGGTGGATCTCGACCTTTACCATCAATTGCCCTCTTGCATCTATTAATTGATAAGCGCTTTGAAGCTCCCTATTAAAAGTGAATTTCGCGGTTAAAAGGTTGCCGCGATGATCGAAATCGACGCCGCTGTTCAAGTTCTCGCGTTCAAACTCGCTTTGGACATAATGCGCCATATCCACGAATTCATTTTTTTTGAATTTTTCACCGTTAAAATCGAGGTCTTCCGAGAACCTTTTAAACCCGTGGACGAAACGCAGGTAAGTCCCACCTAAAAAATAGGATCTTTTCCCCAAAGGATGCCTATATAAATGTTTTAGGATAAGGGTTTGGATGTATTCGCGCAAAATCCCCCTTATCTTATTTGTCGGCATCCCTTTATTCTTCGCGTATTCGAGAAGCGCTTCATAAGTTAGCATATATTTTGTTGATCTCCTCCTTGATCTTCTTTGGATATAATTTCATGTATATTTGCAGCTTCTTTTTATCCAAAAGTCTTAATGCCTTTATTTCGAAGCGCTTTGAAATTTCCCCATTGGTCCTCAATTTAAGATACAAATAATCTATCAGCGCCTTTTCCGGTTCAGCGATTTTGATATCAAAACCTTGTTCTTTAATAATCCGATATCCCGTAAAAGCTTTGGGCCGGACCGTTCGATAAACAAACGATCCAAATCGGCGCGTTGCCTTTGTTGTTACCGAAGTTACACCTATCGCGACTTCGGGGATAATGCTGTAGGTTGATAGCGCGGTCTCAAGTGAAACATATGACGGCTCGTAGAGGCGATTGGCAATGAACATATCAGGGATATTTTTCCGTTCAGGGTAAGCGATCTCGTAAAAACCGCGGCGAATAGCTCTTAGCCAGCCTTTTTTCTTCCAAAAATATACCTGGAATTTAAGGGTTCTTGGTGACTCCTTTGGGAAAAGTCTTTTCAAGTCCCTAAAGCTAAAAACATACAGCTGGTTCTTGGTTAGCTTTTTGTATAGTTCTTCATATTTCATTTGGTTATAATATATTATAACTTACTGAAACATCCATTGTCAAGCACCGGAAATAATTTAGTGTTCCGGTGCCGTGATGTTAAGCGGCGAATGCAAAAAAGCAGGAAGATGAGGAACTGTTTCATGTCTGCCAGATTCCAGCGCTGCCGCTGTCTTTCGAGCAAAATCAATGACATCAGTCGGCAACCCCATTTTCTCCGCTACATCAATACCTGAACTGCGCCCTCTTCCTTCCTGCAATTCAAACGGCTTATCCCCAAAAAACTCAACCGATAATGGCCGATGGGGAAGAGTGTCTTTTGGCATTCGGTCGACATATTCAAATAGCTCGGTATAGTTGGTTGTCAAAACTACTTTGGCACTGTGCTTGGCTAAATAGCGGGCAATAGCACTTTGCAAGGCCGCCGCCTCCTCTCCCGAAGTTCCCTTCGCAGGCTCATCCAAAAAGATCAAAGGTTTTTCGGCGCCCGCATCGGAATCAGCCAAGTCGATCACGCGTTTTAGCCGGCGCAGTTCCCCGGTGAAGGAGCTTGCTTCGGCTGTGTGGCCGGCAGTTTCGATGGCCGCGATGATCCGCCCAAATTTAGGAATTGAAGCAGAACTGCCAGGAACATATCCAAATTGCTGGCGGCAGAGCGCCGCCATGGCCAAACCAAGCGCCGCATGCGTTTTTCCCCCGCCGTTTGTGCCGGTAAGAACCATAACCGGAGTCCCATCAAGATCAGTCGACGGCCAAGAAAGTGGAACGACTTCATCTGCCGCCATACTGCCGGTTAAGATCGGACTCCTGGATCGAGATAGAGACAGGCTGTCGCTTTCTTCCGCTCGCGCCCATCCCTGCTCGCGAACTGTCTCGGCAAAACCCAGCAGAGCATTTAGCTCCAGATATTTTTTGTAGAGTGAAGTCAAAGCGGGTACTGCCGTCGACATGGTGGACGCCCATCTTTTCCAATTTTCTTTAATAAAGCCCATAATTTGGATCCATATACCATTAGCGTACTCTTGAGCCTCCACCGGGCCAAGCGGACTATTTTCCAATATAACAGGATCAATTTTTGGCGCCAAAAGCAAGGATAACTTTGAGTTTATCTTATTAACCAATTCTTGTTTTAATTTTTCCAAATCAAGGCTTGAAATTGCTTCTTCGATCAACGCCGACACAGCCCCTAGTTCATCCAGAGTAATTTGAGCGGATTCAGGCGCGTCGGGATTGTTGAGGCCTGCATCGGAAAGCGCCAGGCTTAAAGTGGCAGTGAACCCCAGCCGCTGGCGCAGGCGGGAAAAAATATATATTCTCATTGCTTCAAAATTTAGATAAGCCTTTTTTTCTTCTGCTATATCCTTTGCCATTGAACTGAAGAGCTTATCAAGCGCCTCACTGGTGTGGCGAATTTTATCTTCTTTGTCATCCCAGTGAACCATAAAAGAACCGTCTTGGGCATACCAGAGCAGCAGTCCTTCAAAATAAGCGCCGAACGAAACAGCCGCCTTCATCTCGTCAAACTGCTCTTGCGGCAGTCCCACTAAACTTTGAAACCAGCGATAGCGGGATTCTCTCTCTGCTGGAGAAAGCGAGCGGGTAAGCTCCAATCCGACCCAGTGGCCGACCACTCTCGGTATCTCTACGACGCGTTTTGAAAATTCATGGCTTGGTGCTTCGTCTTCTGGGCGATTGCTTGTTCGTGCTTCTTCTAAAGCTATAGGTGAATTTTCCGCAAAAACCAATGCGGCTGGCCCGATCCACAGATAAAATAGTCGGTGATCAATATCGTAGACCTCTCGCGGAACCATTGTCAAATCAATATTTCCCTGCTGATCAACAAATTGTTGTTTATTGTTCCAAACCCCGATCTGAAGCGCATCGTAGGGTGTAATTTCAAAATTCTCTGCTGTTTCCCCGTGTTTCCAAGTTTTGACAGGGTCAAGCGCAACGCTGCGTCCCTCCTTCATGGCCAGGTAAATATTATGAGCTTCCGATACAATTTCATCAGGGTATCCTTCTTTAGCCGCCCGGGCAATGGCGCCGCTTTCTGCGGCACCTTTCTTCAGATGATGTTCGGAATCAACCGTTAAAATTTTAACTTTTGGATCAATAAGCAGTTCTCCGATTTTATTGTAATGCGTGGAGGCTACAACATAGGCTCCGCGGCTGATACAGCCGGCAATAAAGCCGCTAAGCAGAGCATAGCCGTCTACCCGCGAGGTGCCGCGCCCTGGTTCATCCATTAAAACAACTGCCGGAAGCCCCTTTTCGCGAACCCTATCAATTTCCGCAAACACTTCGATGTAGCGCAGTATCTCATTTTGAAAAGCGCTGGCAGTCAGAGTATGGCGGGAAACATTTACATTCATCTCCAGCGCTCCAACCGGTTCCAATGAAGCGGCTCGCGCAAAAATCGGTATGCCGCGGTTAGCCATGATAATTGCGTTGCCAACCGCTTCCAAAATATGCGTTTTACCGTTGCCGTTGCCGCCCGAAATGACCCAAACCGGGTTTTGCGGCGAAAGATCTATATCAAAGGGACAAATATCTGCCGCCCCGAATAATTTTGGGTTAAATCTGTCCTTGTCAGAAGCCGGATCTTGGCGGAGTACCAGAGTAGGATTTCGCAATTCTTTGAACGAAATGCCCGCCGAAGAGACAAGCTCCGGCAAAACTGATGGGATACCCAATTTTTTCGCTTGCTCAAACAATCTTTTCCACATTACGAGCGTATCGTATTCCCGCAGGGCAAGGTAGAGGCCGCGAACAATCTCTTTATGGCCGGAAAGCAACCTGGCAGTTTGTTCACAAATATAAGGTGGACTGGCCTCTTCCTCGTCTTTTCGGATATTGGTTATTGCCGAGCTAGACAATACCTTGCGCAATTCTGGGATAAAGAGCGCTTCCAAAAATATTTTTACTCTTAGGGCATTTTCCTGTTCAAAGGGAGTATTGCCAGAAGCCCAAAATTGTCCAAGTTGTTCTACCCCGCGGAGAAAATTGGCGGGCGAATAAAATAGTCCTCGAAGAAAGTCGCCATGTTTCGCAATGGCGCAAGCATTTCTTGCTGGAGAAGATGTTGAAAAGGCAAAAAAAGAGATCGAAGCGACAAGGCCTATGGCGGAAGAGAAAAAGAAATTCAAAATCTCAACATCATTGATTTTGTTATCCCGAAAAACAATCAGGCTTTCTGGAAGCAATGGAAGGAAAGCAATGATGATTACGTTTATGCCCGCAATATGCGGCCGATTTGCGAGAAACCTTTTGCGGTCGGCAAGCGCAGTTATCGCCTCAAACGATGCCGCTACTGGGGATTACTCAAGACTCATGCCCAATCATTGCTGACTTACATGTCTTACAATCTCAAAAAGATTTTTGCCCCGCCGCCTTTAGAACCGGCCGCGATTGCGGCCTAAGGGATAACTGCGCCCAAAATCGGGAAAATGGAGGTGATGGGAAAAGAAAAAACAGAAATTAGAGGTTAGATACTCAAAACTACTCAAAAAATCGATCGTTTTAAAAACCCTTCGGAAAATATTCGCTTCCTACCCGGTCTCAGCATAAAACAACAAAACTATCTTATTATAAATACGATTAGAATACAACCCGGCTCGATACCTGCCGAATTAAATTAAACATCTGGAGTGTTCCCGAATGCTCAAAATAGCTGGCGTAAAAGTGAAATTTCTAAAACTTTCTCCCGATAGATATTTGGTATTACAGTATATAGGAGGAATGATAAAAATGGCCACAGTAGGAAATGTTGGAAGAATCACGCCGCTAAGCAGAACAAGAGCCTTGTCAGCTGCGCAAGGTATAGGCCCTGTTGTTGATGAAGCCGCCGGAAAATATCCTTTGGTTTTTGCAAGGTTTGGGGTTGTAACTCCTTTTGCGGCGGTGGCGCTGGGACGAGAGTTCGAGGTGCATGATAAGCATAATAAAGTAGCCGTTGTTGGGGAATATCTGCAGAGTATTTTAGATAGTTGGGATTTTGATACCGCAATAAGGCTTGGCATGGTACAGGATGTATTGCAAGCTACCGGGCTCAAAGTAACCACAATGCCTTGGAAAGGATCCCCTGATGTTATTTATGCGCTGCATGGCGGATCGGAACATGCTTTAGCTGAAAGGATCGTGAAACAAACCATTGCCGATGATCCGGCGCAAATTGTGAATCTGATGCTTCAACCTTATGGGATCAAAGTGAATTGCAATGTGGAGAACTTTACACCGGAGATGTCCAACCGGTTGGCGGAAGCATTTCTTGAGGCGCGAAAAATAGGCCTCGTCGCATTTTCCCTTAGGCGAAATATAGAGCATATAAACATAACGGATGGCATCAGATGGAAAGGGCATCCAAATATTTATGTTGATGGAAATGGCCGTAATGGGTTTTTAATGATCCCAATTGAAGCGCTTTCAAGCGATGGTTTCGTTGATCAATTTAAGGCAGCATTACGCGCGATCAAAAATAGAGACCATGCTGTAAGAACAGTGGAAAGACGAACCGAAGCCGCCGCAGGGCGTATATATTCTGAAGCGGAAGTTTCCCAAATGTCGGATATTGAATATTTGACGGTGAAGTTGGCATGGCAGGAATGTGTTTTTTCTATTGAAAGAGGAATTGAATTGACGCAAGATGAAATTGCAAATTTGATCGCGGCGCTTGAAGGGATAGTCAGGAAGGTTGATATTAACCATATTAATGTTGTCGGGACCGTTCAGTGGAAATTAATGGATGACGCTAGAATAAAAACATTTCTTGACCCTTTTAATCGTCTTTTATTGATCTCGATAGAAGAGTTATCGAATGTTAGGCTTGCTGAACACCTTTTAGCTAAATTTGTTCAAGCTTATAGGCTTATCTAAAAGAAAAAGCAACTGGGACTAAAGCTGGATTCCTCCCGCCTTGGCGGGACTAGATTCTTCCCCCTCGACAAGCTCGGGGTCAGAATGACACATTGTTATCACTCTGATATAATAAAAATATATGAAAGTAAATAGCAAAGATTACCGAACAGTCTGGATGGAAAAGCATTCGGTATTCATGATAGAACAGAATCTCCTTCCGTTCGAATTCAAGATCGTTGAACTTAAAAATTATCATGAAACCTGCCATGCGATCAAGACAATGATAGTGAGGGGGGCGGGGGCGATCGGTGCTACTGCCGGGTTTGCAATGGCGCAAGCATTTCTTGCTGGAGAAGATGTTGAAAAGGCAAAAAAAGAGATAGAAAATACTAGGCCAACAGCCCAAAATCTTTTTTATGCGGTCAACCGTGTCTTTTCCTCAAAATCTCCTGCCAAAGAAGCGCAAGCAATAGCAAATGAAGATGCGGCTGCCTGCAAAAAAATAGGCGAATATGGAAATGAGTTGATAAAAGACGGATTTAATATTGAAACCCACTGCAATGCCGGCTGGCTGGCATTTGTCGATTATGGAAGCGCCCTTTCGCCGATTTATGCCGCTAGGAGACAAAAGAAAAAAGTATTTGTTTATGTTGATGAAACAAGACCGAGGGGGCAGGGGGCGCGGCTTACCGCATGGGAGCTTTATAACGAAAAAGTTCCTCATAAAATTATTCCCGATAATGCGGGGGCTTATTTAATGTCTCAAGGCAAAGTCGACATGATGATCGTCGGAGCCGATAGGATCGCCAAAAACCATGATGTTGCAAACAAGATAGGCACATTCGAGAAAGCGATCGCGGCCAAAGAATTCGGCATTCCATTTTATATTGCCGCCCCAACTTCAACATTTGATAAAAACTGCAAAACAGGAAAAGATATACCGATAGAAGAAAGAAGCGAAAACGAAGTGCTGTACCAGACCGGACCAAGCAAAGCGGGGAAAATTGAAAAAATATTGGTCGCTTCTCCCGGATCGCATGCGCTAAATCCGGGATTTGATGTAACGCTTGCAAAATATATTACAGGAATAATTACAGAAAACGGCATAATAAAACCTTATTGACATATTTACTCTATCATGATAAAGTAAATCATAGGTTAATATTATCATGTTCAAGAGATTGCAAAAATTTGTTGATTTAGGCTTGGAAACATGTTTTCTATGGGGAGCTAGGCAAACCGGCAAAAGCACATTGTTAAAAACATTATTCCCCAATGCTCCATATTATGATCTTTTACTTTCAGATGAATTTGCTCGTTTAACTGCCAGTCCCGCGATACTTCGGCAAGACCTATTGGCCAATCACCCTAAAGGCCCTGTTATTCTTGATGAAGTTCAAAAGATACCTCCTTTGCTTGATGAAGTCCAATGGTTGATTACCAATCATAAAATCCAATTTATCCTTTGTGGTTCAAGCGCCAGGAAACTTAGGCGCGAAGGCGGCAACCTGCTTGGGGGGAGGGCTCTACGCTATGAACTTTTTCCGCTGGTTTATAAAGAGATCCCTGATTTTGATCTCTTGCGCGCGCTTAACCATGGGCTTATTCCAAGGCATTATCTCGCGGCAAAACCACAACCGTTGCTGGAATCATATGTTGGGGAATACCTCCAGGAAGAAATAGCCGCCGAGGCTGTCACACGCAACATCCCTGCTTTTACCAAATTTCTTACTGCCGCTGCCTTTAGCAACGGGAGTATCGTGAATTTTAAGAATATAGCCTCCGAGTGCGGCGTAAGTGCCGTCACGGCAAAAGCATATTTTCAGATCCTAACCGACACATTGGTCGCACGCTGGATCCCCGTCTTTCAAAAAAAACCAAAACGCCGCGTGATCCAGGCCCCCCGCTTTTATTTTTTCGACCTCGGCATAGTAAATTATTTATTGAAACGTCGGAATTTAGAGCCCGGAAGCGAGATTTTTGGGGCGGCTTTTGAGCATTATATATTACAAGAGATGGTCGCTTACAGCCACTACTCCAGGAAAAAATTTGAAATAGCTTATTGGCGCACAGCTTCCCAGCTTGAAGTTGATTTTATTTTGGGCGACCATGAAATAGCCGTGGAAATAAAAGCCGCCAAAAACGTTAACCTCTTCCATCTGAAAGGGCTCAAGGCCTTTTCGGAAGAATATTCTACAAGACAGAACATTGTTGTTTCTCTGGATCCCCGGCCCAGGCAAATTGATAACATTAATATCCTGCCCTGGCAAGAATTCCTGGAAAAATTGTGGGCTGGCCAAATCATTTAACAAATAAAATCAGGATTGAACTCGCAGAATATTAGGAATATACTATCATCGAAATCTATCAACGGGAGGCATATTATGAATTTTTTTGCTGATCGTTTCTTTGGATGGATGACATATGAACCTGTGATCGGCCTTATGATGGTAATATCCGCGCTTGTTTTATTTCTTGCAAATTATAAAAAATCCGAGAAACAGGAAACATTTTGGGAATGGGGAAAGCGCGTAATTGAATCGCTTGTTATCGTCTTATTATTCTTGGGGCTTTTATGGTCGTTCAGGGCGATATTGACCAATTGCCTGCAGCGCAAATAAATTATCCGGAAGGCTGTTTGACCCCGACAACTATTTCAAAAACTTCGGATGGAAAGGGGACAATCTTGGAATGGAAATTGGATAAAGCCCTAACGACAGCGGGAATGGGAGTAGCGCTGCCAAAACCCGAACAGCCCGGCGCAAAAGTGAGCCTGGTATTAAAAAACAACCCTTATACTTTGATGCTTTTGGTGGTAACGATCTGCCTGACATTCTTGATCTTAGGGGAGAAGATCAACTTCTTGGAAATCTCCCTTTTATCAGCGGTCTATTACATCCTTTTTATCACAATGGCCTCTGTTTCGGATCATTTCATCGGGTTTTTTGGGTCATTGGCTTTGGGCTCGGCGATGACGCTGTATCTATCGCACTTATTATATAGGAATTATCCAAAAGAGCTGATCAGGAAAAATATTTATTATCTTGTGGTGTTTTTTGCTATTATTTATCCGATTTCCGGATTATTCCCAAGCATAGAGGATTCTTTTAAAGGGGTTGTAAATGTCTGTTTGATAATTTACCTGTTTTTTATCTCGCTTCATTCAAGAATTAATGGTGAATAAGGGGAATATTACGTTTAATTTAAGGCGGATATATTTTGCAGGTTTATTGCTAATATTCCTTCTGCAAGCTTTATCGTATGCTTTGCAAAATAAACATATCTACGATAACGCCGATATTCTTTCTGGTCCTGACGAGCTGAAACTGGGAAAAACCCTTTCGGAATATGACAAGGCAAGCGATGTCGATATAGAAATATTAACCGTGAAAACCTTGAAAGGCCAAACCCCGAGCGACCATGCCGACGTGATGTATAAAAGCTTGAAAGTCGGGAAAAATCCTTCAAATAGCTGAGCTCTTATAATAATTGCCATGAAGGAAGGCGACATCAGGATCGTAAGGTTTGATGCGAAGTATGTCTCTGTTTCGGGGACAAAACTTTTGGTTGAAGACGCGAAGGGCAAAAGAATTGTTGTTGTTACGCCATTTATAATAAATAAAGTAATAGAAGCGATAAAGATGATGAAAAAATTCCATGTTTCCATTACTGCGAGGGTTGAAAAACTCGATCCTTTGACCCTGCAGTTCTTAGGGGTTGAACTTTAATGGAGCAAGAAGCAATATTAAAACTTAAAGTCGTCGGTATGGATAATCCTCACTGCGTTGGGACGGTTGGCGGCGCGATTTCAAGCTTGCAGGGTATCATTTCAAAAGATCTAAGGGTTAATGAACGAGCGGTCATCAAATATGATCCGAAACTAGTCGGTCCAAGCCAAATAAAAAAAGTTATCGAAGAAGAAGGCTATACGCCGATCGAAGAGGAAGAACTAAGCCTTGATACGGAAAAACAGGCGCGCCAAGCGGAGATCCGTAATTTAAGAGATCGATTTTTTGGGTCTTTTATTCTAAGCCTTCCTTTAATGTATTATATGCTGCATTTGCTTTTTGCCTGGCCAATGCCCGAGTTTATGATGAAAAATGCCGCAGTTATCGAATTTATTCTAACGACGCCTGTTATGGCTTTTGGCAGCATATTTTTTACGCGAGGGATCGTTTCACTTGTTAAAACAAAAACTTCGAACATGGATACCTTGGTATCGCTTGGCGTTGGGGCCGCATATTTATACAGTTTATTTGTGACGATCCTCATTTTATTGGGAAATAATACTCTGGGAATGGCCGACCTTTATTATGAAGTTGCGGGCTTCCTTGTTTCATTCATATTGCTTGGCAAGTATTTGGAAGCTATAGCCAAGGGTAAGACATCCGATGCCATAAAGAAATTGATCGGCCTCCAGCCAAAGACCGCGATGGTTGAAATTTCAGGCAAAGAAACCGAAAAAAATATAAATGACGTCGTAGTAGGCGATATTGTTGTCGTAAAACCCGGAGGAAAAGTCCCTGTTGACGGGGAGATCGTAAGCGGACATTCGTCAGTTGATGAATCTATGGTTACGGGGGAGAGCATCCCGGTCGAAAAGAATATTGGCGATAAAGTAATTGGCGCGACCATAAATAAAACGGGTTCATTCAAATTAAAAGCGGAAAAGATCGGAAAAGATTCGTTCTTGGCACAAGTCATAAAACTTGTTGAAGAAGCGCAGGGAAGCAAAGCCCCGATTGAAGAGCTTGCGGATAAGATCTCATCCTATTTTGTCCCTACGGTGTTCTTGATCGGCGTCGTTTCTTTTATTGTTTGGCTGATCGTCGGTCAGACTTTTGCTTTTGCCCTTTCGGCTTTTATCGCGGTCATTATTATCGCGTGTCCATGCGCGTTGGGCCTTGCAACTCCTACGGCTGTGATGGTTGGAACTGGACTTGGGGCCGAACACGGCATATTGATCAAGAGCGCCGAGGCATTACAGATGGCCTCGCAGATAAAGACTATCGTATTTGATAAAACGGGAACACTAACGAAAGGGGAGCCGGTGGTGACGGATATTGTCCCGGTGGAACCTGCGAATAAACTTCGCGGTTCCACCGGAAGTTTATCGGAACCGAGACGTTTAGTCTCAGGTTCCGATCTTTTACTATATGCAGCGATTGCTGAAAAGAGGTCCGAGCATCCATTGGCTGAAGCTATATTGAAAAAAGCCAAGGATGAAAACCTTGAAATTCCCGAACCCGATAAATTTGATTCTGTCTCGGGTAAGGGCGTTGTCGTTTCATATAAAAACGAAGAGATCTTGTTCGGAAACAGGGGGCTCATGAACGATAAGAAAGTTGATTTCTCCGATATTGAGGGAAAGATACAAGAATTAGAATCCCTTGGAAAGACCGTTATGCTTGTCGCCAAAAATAATATTTTCCAAGGTTTGATCGGGGTTTCAGATACACTAAAAGAAAATTCGGTCACCGCGGTGAGCATCCTCAAAAAAATGGGGATAAATGCTTTGATGATAACGGGCGACAATAAGCGGACAGCCGATGCAGTGGCCAAGCTTGCGGGGTTGAGCAAGGCATTAGCGGAGGTATTGCCGCAGGATAAAGCGGAAAATATAAAAAAGCTCCAAAAATACGGAGATATTGTTGCAATGGTGGGCGATGGGATCAACGATGCTCCGGCTCTAGCGCAGGCCGATATAGGAATTGCGATCGGATCCGGCACCGATGTCGCGATAGAGACAGGGGAAATCATTTTGGTTAAAGACGATATGCGGGATGTTGTGACCGCGATCAAACTTAGCAAGTATGCGATGCTAAAGATCAAACAAAACCTCTTTTGGGCTTTTATTTATAATGTGATCGGGGTCCCGGTAGCCGCCGGAGTTTTATATCCTTTTACCGGACTTTTACTTAATCCGGTAATTGCCGGCGCCGCAATGGCCTTTTCATCTGTTTCTGTTGTAAGTAATTCGTTACTTATGAAGCGGTTTAGGGCTTAAAAAGGAGATTTCAGGGCGGGCTGGCAGAAACGCTTAAGCCCACTTTTATTTTAAAGCACGATCTGCTTTAGAACCAGCCTTGAGCCTTGCCTATTAAGTAGATCGCTACTACGGCAACCATGATCATCATTCCCCATTCGTGTATGCATGGGGCGCCAGGCCGATTATTTTTACAATCTTCTGTCAAGCCGCACATTAATGCCATTTCTTTCACCCCCATTTTTATTATTTAAATTATATTCCCAAGAATAAAGAGCGTATGTAAGATAACTTACGCTTTGCTTTTAGGTGGTTTTTCGACTTGACATGCATTGGGCATAACGATAGACTCTATCGCAATATGAAATAGAAAAAAGGGGGGGGGATAATTTGCCGGAATTAAGACAGGATCCGACCACTAAAGAATGGGTGATCATCGCAACAGAGAGAGGCAAGCGGCCGGAAGATTTTAAAACTCAAGCTGATGATGAAGATCCGGAAACGAAAAAGACTTGCCCTTTTTGTCCCGGCAAAGAAAGTCGAAGTCCGGGAGAGATTTTCGCTTTTAGAGATCCAGGATCCAAACCCGATACTCCCGGTTGGAAAGTCCGTGTCGTGCCTAATAAATTTCCGGCCTTAATTCCTGGTTCCAACGGTGAACGCCATATTCAAGCGGATCACTTTAAATACATGGCCGGAGTCGGCAAACATGAAGTAGTGATCGGCACCCCGCGCCATGAAGAGGATATCCCTCTTATGAGCGATGAACAGATTGAACTTGTTTTTTTGGCTATCCAAGAGCGCTGTAAAGCTCTTTGTGAAGGCCAAAATCTGCAGCATGTAACTATTTTTAAGAATCATAAGCAAGCCGCTGGGACTTCTCTTAGGCATCCGCACTGCCAAATTATTGCTACCCCTTTTGCGCCGGTCCAGGTCCGCCACCGCTTAGAAACTGCTATGAGTTATTTTGATGAAAACGGAGAATGTGTTTTTTGCGCAACCTTGGAAAAAGAAAAATTTTTCAAGAAGCGGATAATCTTGGAAACGGATTCTTATATCGCTTTTTCGCCTTTTGCATCCAGCACTCCCTTTGAAACCCAAATTTTCCTAAAGAGGCATGCTTCTAATTTCTGGCAAAGCACTAAAGAAGAAGTAAAAGAAGCCGCCCACGCGGTCAAGATGATCTTAGGCAAAATGTATGTAGGTTTGCATAATCCGCCGTATAATTTTGTTATTCGTTCAGGGCCATCACATGAACCGCATCTCGAGTACTATCATTTTTTCATCCAGATCATACCTCGGATAACTGGGATCGCCGGTTTTGAGCTTGGTTCGGGAATTTATATCAATACGGTCGCACCAGAAGATGGGGCGGAATTTTTAAGAGAAATAAATTATAAGGGCGCAAATAACGGATGAAAATTAAAAATAGCGTGGAAGCCCTGCTCGAAATTACAGGCGGCCTTTGTTCGGCGGCTTTGGCTTCTATTTGCTGCTGGGGACCGGTAGTTTTAGCGGCTTTTGGGTTGGGGAGCGGAGCGCTTGCTCAATTTACTGCATATCGATGGGGCTTTATTCTTCTCGCATTTATTTTTCTTAGTAGATCTCTTTACCTGGCTTATAAGGCCCAGAGCAAGAGAAATATTATTATTATTTTGGTTATTATTTTTATTGCTGTATTTTTTATTTTATTGCCGTTTGCGCTGTAATCATTCGAAATGAATATATTGTGTAAACCTGGTTAAAGAGGAGCAAAATAATGCGAAAAAAGGAATATGATTTCATTATCATTGGCGGCGGGGCGGCTGGTTTTGCCGCGGCGATCAAGGCAGACGAGCTGGGTGCAAAAACAGCCATGATCAATGCCGGCTTGCCGATCGGCGGCACCTGCGTTAATGTTGGTTGCGTCCCGACCAAGCATCTTTTAGAGGTGGGACGCGATTATTATGCGCCGCAGCATCCCCGCTTTGCTTCATTGGGCAGGGTTAAGGCGGAATTTAATTTTAAACAAGCGATCGAGGAAAAAAACAAACTGGTCGCCGGGTTTCGCCAAAGCAAATACAAAAATGTTGTGGCCAATCTTAAAAGGGTCACTTTTGTCGCTGGGCGAGCTGAATTTGTTTCGGCTAAAGAGATTAAAGTTGGCAAAGATCTGCTGACGGCTAAGAAATTTTTGATCACCACTGGGTCGTCATCTAAAATCTTGCCGATTCTAGGGCTTGATCAGGTCGATTATCTAACTAATGTTGAGGCTCTAAATTTAAAAAGGCTTCCTAAATCAATAATTATTTTAGGCGGAGGGCCGCTTGGCTTAGAATTTGCCCAACTTTTTAGACATTTTGGGACTAAAGTAACTGTAATCGAACTTATGGATAAGATTCTCTCGGCGCAGGAAAATGAGATTTCTTTAGCTTTGCGAAAATATCTTGAGACGGATGGAATTACGCTTAAAGTCGGGGCTAAAACCACGCGAGTCCAACAAAAAGGCGGACTAAAAAATGTTGAGATCAAAAGCCTGGGAAAAACTTTTCAATTAAGCGCCGAAGAATTGTTGCTGGCGGCAGGGGTAGTCGGAAACACCTCCAATATGGGGCTGGAAGAAATCGGCGTCAAAATTGGCGAGGGTGGCTTTATTAAGGTTAACAAATATTATCAAACTTCCGTGCCAAATATCTGGGCAGCTGGCGATGTGGCCGGACCGCCCTGGCTGGAAACAGTGGCAGCTAAGGAAGGCAACTTGGCTGCGCGCAATGCTTTGTCCAATGCCAAGTTAAAAGTAAATTATGATGCTGTGCCTTATGCTGTTTTCACTTCACCGCAAGTTGGCAGCGTTGGATTAACCGAAGAAGAATATATGAAGCGTTTTAAGACCTGTGCCTGTCGCGTAGTCTGGATGGATCAAGTTCCCAAAGCTTTAGCCGTCAAAGAAACCCGCGGTCTGATCAAAATGGTTATTCACCATAAAACAGGGAAGATAATGGGGGTACATATTTTATCGGCTGAAGCGGTCGACTTGATCCACGAAGCAACGATTGCCGTCAAGTTTGGCTTAACTATTGACCAAATAATCGATACTTTGCATGTTTTCCCGACTCTGTCCGAAGCCATCAAACTTGTTGCTCAATCATTTAATAAGGATATTAGCCAATTGAGTTGTTGCGTGGAATAATTACTATATGAATAAAAAAACCAAACTCTGGTATCTCTCCAATATTAATTTATTCCAAGGGATGTCGCCGAAAGAAATGAAATGGGTGGAAGGAAAAACCAACATGAAACATTATGTGAAGGGAGAAAATCTTTATTCGACCGAGGGCTCGGGCGAACAAATTTATTTCCTGAAAGAGGGCTCGGTAAAGCTATCCACGCTTTCACCAGACGGCCAAGAATTTACTCGTGAGATTTTGCGGCCCGGCGACTTGTTCGGCGAGCTAATGCCGGATAACAGGTCCAAATTTCTGGATGAAAGCTACGCCCAGGCAATGGAAGAAACAATAATTTGCGCAATGTCGGAACGCAATTTTGAAGAGCTATTGAGAATGAAGCCCAATTTAACGGTTAGGTTGGTTAAGCTGATGGGGTTGAAGCTTCGTACAATCGAGGCCAAACTTACCGATCTTGTTTTTAAGAGCGTCAGAGAGAGATTGGCAGGCCTTCTTGTTAAATTGGCCGAAGAGTTCGGCCAAAAATTTGAAGGATTTTTGCGGATCGGGACAAGTGTCGCTCACCAGGAGATGGCAAATCTTATTGGTTCAAGCCGTGAAACCACGACGCTCACATTAAATGAGTTCAAAAGAGCAGGGATTATCGAAATCAAAGGTCGAGAGATCTTCATTAAAAATATATCAAGGCTTAAGTTCTAGTTTGGATTTTTCTTGATCTTATAATGGCAGGAAAACTTTTTTATAAAAGCGGAGGCCAGTTGTTATCGCAGCAAATCTTTTGAAATTGATTCTCTCCAAGAATTGAAGAATTCGGACAGCTTTCCGATTTCACATTCCTTGACAAGCAAAAGCATATCGGCTGAATTAGCCGAAAATGTATTAATTCTTTCGAATGCCACCCCCAGCCAATACAAATCAAAACCCGGATCTTTTTCTTTCGACAATCCCATTAGTTTTTCTTTTGTAAAATAGCCTTCTTTCACAAGAAAATATACATCTATAAAATCACGCAAAGTCGCCCTGCCAAATAAAGCCAAAAGCTTATTTGAGGCAATGTCGACCAAACTGTCTATTTTGATTTTTGGAAATTCATTTGATGCCTTGGAAGGCTCAAAACGAAAAGGGGAGTCCTGTGCTAGGTGGATCAGCGTGGATTTGCCGCCTTTCTTGATTGCTAATTCGACAAATGAGCCTAATCCCCGCGATCTGTCAATGAGGAAATCCCTTTCCTTTAATTCTTTTTCAAGGCTAAAGCTAAACGGCTGGATAATATTTTCTTCCGCTGTAAAAAAATCAAGATCATTGCTTTTCCTGTGCCTAAGATAAAAGGCCGCAAGAGCCGTTCCCCCCGTCAGATAAAAAAGATGGCTATCTGGAGCAAGGCCAAAATTATCTAAAAGCTCTTTTTGTAATGGATTTAGAATTTCCAATGAAATCCTCCCAAAATATCTTAACTTCATTCGGTAAAAATCGCTTCAACCTTAAAAATGATTCCCGAAACTTCGAAGGATTTATTAATTTGAGCAATTCCTTTACATCATTTGTTTTGCCGCAGCTTAGCACTTGTTGGATATACATATCTAATATGGCTGGATCGTTCAAGTCTAAATTCGCATTATCTTTTAAATACCAGAATAATCTTTTATTTGGCTTTATGCCCATATCCAGTTATTATAGCATGAAGCGGTTTAGGGCTTAAGTTCTAGTTTGAATTTCTTCTCGATTTTGAATGGGTGATAAGACAGCTTTGCCTTCCTAAGCCCCGGGATTCCCAGATCTTGTTCAAGATTTACGAATTTGTAGCCATTAAATGTCTTTCGGCAAGCTTCGTTCAGGATTGCCTGCGCGACTCCTTGGAAGGTCGGGTCTACATATTGAAAATGGGCTGAAATCGTTTCTTTGTTCAATTCCGACCCTATTATAAAGCCTAAAAGTTCGTTTTCTGAAAATATCGCCCCGCCCAATAGATTTAGCTCATTGAAATAAAGGAAAGCTTTTTCCAAAGCATTTCTTTGGGCGGAGTGCGCTAGACGCGGGAAATATCTAGATTCTTCCCGGGCTTTGAACCATTTTTCGAATAGTTCCAAAGCCTTGTCTTTGATCCCGAGAGAGATCTGTTCGTATCGATAATTCGGAAAATGCTTCTTGAATTTGTTTATATGGTTCCTTTTGCCGTCGTATTTCTTGCCGGCAAGTGCTGCTAGCTCGTCGATTTTATAGATATAGTCGAATTGGCTTCTTTGGCAGGTCGTCTTATACGGATCGACAGGTATTAACGAGATAAAATCTTCGGAAACCCTCGAAAGATATTTTGTGTATTGAAGGCATGTTTCGATCGTCTCGATCGGTTTGTTGCGGCCAATAGGCTCCAAGAAATAGGGTGTTTCGTTTAGCGGATTAATTAAAACGCAGATATTGTCGTTTAATAATGTGAGCTGTGGGCGATCAAAATCCATCCAGATATACAGATTTGCCAAGGCCAGTTCGCAAATGTTTGGGCTCATGGCTTTTAGCTTATCAGTTAGGATCGTTCTATCTGAAAGTTCGAGCTGCTTGAATTCCGGGAATTTTGGGATCATCCGGGAGCCCTTACCATGCAGGCGCATTTACCGGGGAAACATTCATTACACTCAAGAAGGTTTTTTTTGGGAAGGGAGGGGATGGGGGGTGTTTCAATAAATCCGAATTTCTTGAAGAAGTCAGGTATTACCGTATAAAGATAGATCGGGAGCTGTGCATTTTTAAATAATTCATTTAAAAGTTCCGTTGCAATGCCTTGGCCCTGAAAACCGGTTGCTGCGCCGACCGAGCTTAAAAATAAAATATCGCCATATTTTGTAAGTTTCGCAACGCCTGCAACTGCGCCATCCTTTTCCGCGATATGAAAATCATTATACTCCTGTGCAAAAAAGTAAATATCAAGTTCTTTTAATATTTTATCAATAGTTTCTTTGTCGTTTGGGGTTGCTTTTCGGACCTTGGCCATAAGAAACATATTTTACCAGATTAAAAATCCGATAGCTATCAAGGCCTTTCATGCTATAATCGGGTCGTGGATATTTGGGTTTATTCGTTTGCCAGCGTAATTATTGTAAGCTTGATCTCGCTTATCGGGATTTTTTCCCTCCTGCTTAGAAAAAATCTTCTTGAAAAAATACTGCTTTTCTTAGTAAGTTTTGCCGTCGGGGGATTGTTTGGCGATGCCTTTATTCATCTTCTGCCTGAAGCCTACAAAGGCCTTGGCATCAATCTTTTTGCATCCTCCCTTGTGCTCTTCGGGATAATTTTCTTTTTTGTTCTTGAAAAATTTATCAGGTGGAGACACTGCCATGTGCCTACTTCGGAGAATCATCCTCATCCGGTTGTCTATATGAATTTGATAGGGGACGGGGCGCATAATTTGATCGATGGTATGCTTATCGGCGCCAGTTATCTTGTAAGTATACCTATAGGTATCAGCACAACAATAGCGGTCGTCCTCCATGAAATTCCACAAGAGATAGGGGATTTTGGGGTTTTGGTCAATGGCGGGCTAACAGTCAGAAAAGCGTTGTTCTTTAATTTCCTCACCGCTCTAGCCGCTGTTGTTGGGGTTATGATTTCTTTAATTGTAGGGCCATTTATAAAAGATTATGCATCGTTTATGCTTCCTATAACTGCTGGAGGCTTCCTTTATATAGCAGGTTCCGATCTGATACCCGAACTTCACCATGAGAATGAACTTCGCGATTCGTTCTGGCAATTATTTTCCATATTGCTCGGTGTCGCTATAATGGGGCTACTGCTTCTTATCAATTAGTATCGCAAAATATTTCGTTTTACCCCTTGACTGGTATCTATAATAGGTATAATATCTACATATTATGAATTTGATAGTGGAAAAGCTCGCAAAACCAAAAGAGAGAGAATTAAAAACCCTCGTGTTATTTGTTGAGACTTTCTGCTCTCAAAAGCATGCTGAAAGAGCGCAAAATAGCCAAAAGCTGTGCGATGAGTGCGATAAACTTTTGAAGTATGGAAGAGCGAAACTTATACTATGCAAATATGACCCAAAGCCTAAATGCCGGGAGTGCAAGACCCATTGTTATGCCCCAAGCTATCGCGAAAAAATAAAAGAAGTCATGAAGTTTTCGGGGATGTTCCTTGTAAAAAGGGGGAGGCTGGATCTTTTGCTTCATTTTATATGAATAAATATCTTAATACCGGCATTAAAGAAATAATCACTGAATATCCAAAGATCGGGACGATCCTTGAAGAATACAATATCGGATGCGGTCCGTGCACATTGGGGACTTGCCTCTTAAAAGATGTGGTCGGGATACACGGCCTTTCGCCTGACCAGGAACTCGAGCTAATGTATCGCATCGAAAAAGAGATCTATCCCGATCGAAATATTAAAAAACCAAATCTTGATAGTTCAATAAAAAAACAGAAGCCAAAAGAGTTCACATATTCACCTCCGATACAAAGATTGGTCGATGAGCATGTATTGATCAAGAAATGGCTGGCATTAATGCCTAAAGTTTTAGAAAAAGCAGATCTTTCATCGGAGGATTTTCGTTTAATCATCGCCGATGGGGTTGCTTTTATTCGAAATTATGCCGATAAGTTCCATCATGCAAAAGAAGAGGATGTTCTGTTCGACTATACCGATAAAAACGCGGAGATCGTAAAGATCATTTTCAAGGATCACGATACAGCTCGCGGTTATGTTAAAGCGGCTATTAATGCGCTGGAAAATAATAATAAGGACGCCCTGATCCAAAATCTTTTATCTTATAAAGAGCTATTGACCGAGCATATAAGGAAAGAAGATGAAGTTCTCTACCCGTTTATCGATAGGGGGCTTTCAATGAATCAAATAGGCGAGATGTTTACAAGATTTAATGATGCAGAAGAAAAGATCGATAAGGAGGTTGTCAATAATTGTATAAAGTTTGTTAATGAAGCCGAGCGAAGGATCGAATAAAGTCTCTCGACTGAGCTCGAGACAAGGAGGAAATATCATGAGCGGATGTCCAGGTTCAATGGTACAGGATTTTACGGGTAGGGGAGAAAGCGCATCGGATGAGTCGGGTAAAAGGCAGTCTCAATTAAGGCAATGGCCGATACAATTGCATTTAGTTACGCCGCAAGCGCCATATTTTAATAAGGCTGACGTCTTGATCGCGGCCGATTGCGTGGCATTTTCCGTGGGTGATTTTCACAAAGATTTCCTAAAAGGAAAAAGTCTGGCTATCGCTTGCCCAAAACTTGATGAAGGACAAGAATCATATGTCGAAAAGATTACCCAATTAATTGATGAAGCGAATGTTAATACTCTAACAGTTATGATCATGCAGGTCCCATGCTGTATGGGGCTCGTTAGTTTAGTAAAAGAGGGCGCGGCTGCCGTCAAGAGAAAAGTCCCCATTAAATATATGGTAGCGAGCCTTCAAGGCGATATTATAAAAGAAGAGTGGTTGTGATATAATAATAACAATTACAAGATTGAGGTAGGGAGGTGTTTTCTTGTCAATTTCAAATGTTAAAGTGAATGATGGCTGCATTCTTTGCGGTGTTTGCGAGTCGGTTTGTCCGGAAATTTTTAAAATGGGGGATTCTACGACCGAGGTAATAGCAGGCGATTTTAATAAATTGGAAATTCAAATACGTGAAGCGGCGCAAAGCTGTCCTGTTTCCGTCATAGAAGTTACGGATTAATTGTTATAATGAAAATACTGCTTATAGCCATTGTTTTTTTCCTAATGGCCGTTCAAGTTTTTGCGGGGCCTAATCCGCTTCCCTCAAAGTCGCGCGTCATCCCGACACGTGTGGACGATGCCATATGGGAACTGCGAAAGACCTAAAAAATACCCACGATGTTGGTGCGCGTATAAGTTGGACTCTTAGGCCGGTTATTTCGATAAAAGTTGAAAGCTCCGAAGCCAAGCGATCGCAGATGCAGCTTATATGTTCAAATTGCCATGGATCCCAGTGGATCGAGGGTTTTTATACCCAATACGACAACGGCCTTTGATGATCCGATAGAATGGACCTATTATGAGATGTGGCATCATGAGGGTAGGCGCGCCAGGATGGGGGCTTCCATGATGGGCCCGGATTATACGCAATGGCATGGCATGTACGAAGTCGCGAAACATTTTTATACAAAATTTATTCCGGAAGCCGAGCGCCTTTTGCCGGGAGTCTCAAAAAATACCATGAATAGTGATCATCATAAATGGACCAAGGGGCTATCAAAACAAGAAATGGAAAAGCAGATCGAATACTACAAAGAAAGATATAAGCAATAAAGGATGGCCTCTAACCGAAAAATATAGCCTAAATATCTCTGTTGACAAGGTTGTCTTTTTATGTAATAATGATAATGATTATCATTATCAATTGGTAGTTAAAAGAGTTTGAGCGTAATTTGGAGTTAAAACTATGAAAGAAGAAGCGCTGTTTTTAGAATATTTAAAAGAACATGGTTTTAAAAAGACCAAGCAGAGAAAACTTATCCTGGAAAAATTTCTTGAGATGAAAGGGCATGTTTGTGCCGACGAATTGTATCGAGCGGCGAAAAAAATAATGCCCGGGGTGGGACAGAGCACTGTTTTTAGGGCTGTCAAACTTTTGAAGCAAGCTCAAATCGCATCAGAGGTTAATTTTACCGGGTTGCGGCGAAGATTTGAGCCTGGAGTCACAAAACACCATCACGATCATTTGATCTGTGAAGAGTGCGGCAAGGCGCTGGAAGTCTACGACGATAGGATAGAGAAACTTCAAGACCTTTTGGCCAAGCGCCACTCTTTTGCGCCATCTAGGCATAGAATGGAAATATTTGGGCTGTGTAAGGATTGTAAAAAATAAGGCAGGTTTATTTTTTTATTTTGTAAATGATAATGATTATCATTATCAAAACCAAGAACAAGTAGGCGATATTGATAATCGAGAAAAAAAAGAAGAGGGGGTGTTGATTAGGATGATCGATCGTTTGTAGTTGCTTTTGCTGTGAAATTTATATTGATAAATTTAGGAGGATAAGAAATGTTTAATATTAAATTTGGTTTTTTAAGGATAAGTTCGCTTGTTTTTGTTTGTTTATTCGGTTTTGGTTTATTGTCGCAGGTTGCGGCCGACCAAAGGAACTATGTCTGGACGTACGAATATCAGACCATGCCGCAGGGAGAGGCGGAGATCGAGTATTATATGACGCAGGAGAACCCGTCTTCGACCGATTATTCGAAAAGCACCTGGAAGCCGCTTGTTGAGCTTGAATACGGCTTGACCGACCATTGGGACGTAAGCTTGTACCATCAATTCAAGCAAACAAATACTGCCGCGGCATCGACTCTTTCGTATGACGGCTTTAAGGCCAGGACGAGGTATCGTATAGGTGAAAAGAACCAATTGCCCTTTGATACTCTTCTATATTTAGAATATATCGGAAAGAATGCGCTAAACCAGACCCCGCAGGGCGAAATGAAATTGATCTTGGCGAAGGATATTTCAAATATTAATTTTTCGTACAACCAGATCTATAAATGGAATTTGCAGGGAGGAGCGTTCGAGCACGAATATTCGGCAGGGGTCAGCGTCCAGGCGCCACGCTTGTCGCTTGGTTTTGAAGCAAAAGGGAATTATACGGCGGGAAAACACGCTTTTGGCCCGACCATTTCAATGACTGCGAACAAATTCTGGACATCGCTTGGAACAGTAATTGGCCTTAACAGCAATACAGACGCATCGCAAACCAGGATACTAATAGGCATCTGGTTGTAGATAAGGAGATTTTTTTGTGAAGAAAATTGTCTTGATGGGATTAATATTGATTTTGGGAATAGGCAGCAGATCTCTTGCTTACCGGCCCTTTGGCACAGAAGACGCGGGAGTTGCGGGGAAAAGAGTTATTCAAGCGGAATTAAGTTATGATTATTTAAAATGGAAAGACGGCAGCCTTGAAGGATCTTTTATGCTCACTCCGATCTATGGCATAACCGAAAATTTGGAAATATCTTGCGAGATACCTTATTTTCAGCATAATTTGCAGTTAGCAGCGGCCAAGACTGGAATTGGGGATATTAATTTGGTCGCAAAGTATTTGTTTGTGCAGGATGAGAGTTCGAGCCTTGCCCTTGCCGTAAAAAGTGTCGTAAAACTGGATAATGGCGATTTTAATGCCGGCCACGGCAGCGGCGGCAAAGATTATAGCTTGTTTGCCGTTTGTTCAAAAACTTTGGGGAGGGCAACTATCCATTCCCATTTGGGATATTCGATTATCGGGCGCGCAATGAATCCAAATTTACGGAATATTTCTCTTTTTGGTTTGGCCCTTGATTATTCGTTAACCGATCCTTTGCATTTGGCTTTAGAAATAAATGGGAATAGGCATCCGGACAGCACACAGCCGGCCGATCCAAGAAATTGTCTTTTCGGGATAACCTACAAGGCTTCAGAAAAGGTGATCTATGATTCTGCGCTAAAGATCGGCCTCTCGGATTCAAGCCCTGTTTGGGATTATACACTTGGAGCTTCGATCACTTTGTGAGGTATAATATAAAAGGAAAAAATCATGAGCGAATGCTGCGGTAAAGACGACAAGAAAACCATGCCTGCCGGCAGGCAGGTAAAAATAGACCTCACCGGGTTAAAAAAGATCGCGCTCGTCGGCAATCCAAATGTCGGGAAAAGTGTTGTGTTTTCTCATCTTACCGGCGTATATGTTACGGTATCAAATTATCCCGGAACTACGGTCGAGATAACGCGAGGATCCGGCGTGATCGATGGAAAGAAGATCTCAATCATCGATACTCCCGGCATGAACAGTCTTATCCCTTCATCCGAGGACGAAAAGGTGTCAAGGGAGCTTCTGGAAGATGAACACCCGGACCTTGTAGTGCAAATTGCCGACGCAAAAAATCTAAAGCGCACTCTTCTTCTAACCTACGAATTAAAAGCCATGGGTTTTCCGATGATATTGGTTTTAAATATGATGGATGAAGCTGAACAGAGGCGCATCGATATCGATGTGAAAAAACTGGAAGCGGTCCTTGATACAAAGATCATTAAAACCGTTGCGACGGACGGAGTAGGGATATGGGAACTTAAAGACGCGATAAAAGCAAAAACAGCGGTCAAACACGATTATAAAATAGATTGGTTGCCGTCAAGCCATAAGGACGTAAAAGACCGCCACAATGAAGTTGTTAAAGTCTACGATCTTTCGGTTAAAAAAATGCCCCATAAGATACTATTCCTCGAGAGAATAGGCGATCTTACAATGAGGCCGTTAACCGGCATTCCGATCCTGTTTCTTGTCCTATGGCTTATGTATCAGGTTGTGGGAGTCTGGGCGGCGGGGGACGGAGTAGGCTTTATGGAAAAGATTGTTTTTGGGAAATTCGTTAATCCAATCTCTATAAAAGTAATAACTGCAATTATTCCAATAAAGATCATTCAGGAATTTTTGGTTGGTGAATACGGGATTATTACAATGGCCCTAAGCTATGCTATTGCGATCATACTTCCCATCTTATCCGCTTTCTTTTTATTCTTTTCATTGCTGGAAGATTCCGGATATTTGCCCAGGCTTTCAATATTATTAAATAAATCTTTCAGGACTATAGGGCTTTCTGGCAAGGCTGTGATCCCAATGGTTTTGGGCCTTGGCTGTGATACGATGGCTACAATGACAACGCGCACACTTGAAACCACAAAAGAAAGGGTCATTGCGACCCTGCTTTTGGCGCTCGCTGTCCCATGTTCGGCCCAGCTTGGCGTTATTTTGGGGCTTATTGGAGGCCTTTCCGCTAAAGCTACAATGATCTGGGCTGGTGTTGTGATCCTGATATTCTTTTTGGTGGGGTATCTCTCGGCGCGTGTAGTCCCCGGCAAATCATCGGATTTTATTATGGAGATCCCGCCGATCAGGATGCCAAAGTTGAAAAATATCTTTGTCAAAACTTTGGCCCGTATCGAATGGTATTTGACGGAAGCTGTCCCACTGTTTATAGCGGGAACAGCCGCTTTATTTGTTTTGGATAAGACGCATGCCCTAAAAGCGATAGAAAACTTTGCAAGTCCGCTCGTTGTGAATTTTATGGGGCTTCCCGCTAAAGCGACCGAAGCGTTTTTGATCGGTTTTTTCAGGCGGGACTATGGGGCGGCCGGGCTATATGCGCTCTCGCGAGCACATGAACTGGATCCCATCCAAACAGTCGTCAGTTTGGTCACGATCACTTTATTTGTCCCTTGTCTTGCGCAGTTTTTGGTTATGGTAAAAGAAAGAGGCTTAAAGACCGCGTTATGGATAGTCGCATTTATTTTCCCGTTCGCTTTTCTTGTCGGCGGGATATTGAATTTTATTTTGCGTTACTATAAAGTTGCGTTATGAAGTGCGCGCTGTGCGGCAAAGAATTTGAACCTAGCGCTACAGCATGCGCAAGCTGTCCCATGCACTCGGGCTGCGACCTTATAAGATGCCCAAATTGCAGATATGAGTTCCCAAAAGAATCAAAAATTGTTGGTTTCTTTAGTAATTTGTTCGATTTTATAAGGAATAGGAAAAGGAGGAGGGAAAAATGTCCACCCAAGATATAGATGAAGTATTGGAAATAATCTGGATGCAGAGAGAATCGGGCAAATCGGATCTCTGCGTCATCAAAGAAGAGATCGAAACCGCAAGGCTCAAAGATGTGATCTTCGACATGAAAGACGATGGATTGCTTAAGATCGAGAATAAAAAGATCGCCTTTACGGAGATTGGAGAGAAAAAAGCGTCGGAATTGATAAGACGCCATCGGCTGGCCGAGAGGCTTTTGATCGATGTTATGGATGCGTCAAGAGAAGGAATAGAGGAACCCGCCTGCCAGTTCGAGCATATGGTGTCCGAGGAAGTAACAAATGCCATTTGCACACTGCTTGGGCATCCAAGATATTGTCCTCACAACTTATCGATACCTGTTGGAAAATGCTGCAAAGTTGCGGAACAACAATTGGAAAGCCTTCTTGTCCCATTAGATAAGATAGATGTCGGAGAGTGGGCGATTGTTTCATATGTATTGTCGCATTCAAATCCGCGCCTTCACAAATTAATGTCTTTTGGCATTAACCCCGGGATTAAAATAAAAGTGCATCAAAAGTCACCAACTTATGTAATTCAAGTTGAAGAAACACAAATTGCCCTCGAAAGCGATGTTGTACGCGATATCTATGTAAGGCGCACCTAGAAAATACTACATCTAGCGTCTTGACAAAATCCGCGGCAAAAGTAAAATGAATATCACTTATTACTTGGAGGTGTATTGATGCAAAAGTTCCTGGAATCAATTAAAAAGCGAAACGGCAAGATAGTCCCATTTTCCGAAAAGAAGATAGAAGAGGCCATTTCTAAAGCATTGGCTGTGGTGGGCGATGAAAGTTTACTCCTTGCAAAAAAAGTTGCGGAGAAAGTCCTCCACTCATTGAAAAAGAAATTTGGCTTCAATATTCCGACCGTTGAACAGGTCCAAGATATTGTTGAAGCCGAACTTATATCCGAAGGGCTGGCCGATTGCGCTAAAGCTTATATCCTTTATCGCAATAAAAGGTCTGAATTCCGCGAATCACAGGCGTTTATAAGGAAGATCGACGGCCTGGTACAGGGATATGTTTCGCAATCAGACTGGCGAGTTGCAGAAAACAGCAACGCTTCATATTCATTGTCAGGGCTTCAGGCCCATATTTCGGGGGCAGTTATTGCCGAATACACGCTCAAGTACATATATCCAGCGGAGATCGGACAGGCCCACAGGAATGGCGATTTTCATATCCATGACCTGGGACTTGGCACATTTGCGGGATATTGCGCCGGATGGTCATTAAGGCAATTGTTGGAGATCGGATTTAACGGCGTCCATGGAAGAGTGTCGGCAAGCCCTGCAAAGCACTTCAATTCTGCATTAGGGCAGATAGTCAATTTCTTAGGAACAATGCAGAACGAATGGGCCGGGGCGCAAGCATTTTCATCGTTTGACACATATCTTGCGCCTTTAGCCGCAAAAGACGGCCTTAATTACAAAGAAATAAAACAAGCGATCCAGGAATTTGTTTTTGCGATCAATGCAACAAGCAGATGGGGAAACCAGGTCCCATTCACGAATATCACCCTCGACTGGACTGTGCCCGAAGATATGAAAGATCAGCCAGTATTATACGGAGGGCAATATCTTCAAGATGAAACATACTCCAATTTCCAAGAACAAATGGATATGATAAATAAAGCTTTCATAGAGGTCATGATCAAAGGGGATATTAACGGCAGGATATTCACTTTCCCTATCCCTACATATAATATAACCACCGATTTTAATTGGGATTCGGAGAATGCTAATTTACTTTTTGAAATGACGGCAAAGTATGGCATCCCATATTTCCAGAATTTCATCAACAGCAGCCTTAAGCCTTCGGATGTCCGCAGTATGTGCTGCAGGCTCCAACTCGATATGCGGGAATTAAAGAGCAAGACAGGCGGACTTTTCGGATCAGGCGAAAAGACAGGAAGCATAGGCGTTGTTACTGTCAACCTTCCGCGCCTTGGATTTTTATCCAAGACCGAAGAAGAATTCTTTGATCGCGCAGAAACTCTTCTTTATCTTGCAAAGGAATCACTGGAGATCAAGCGCAAAGAAGTCAACAAAAATATGGAAGAAGGATTGCTCCCATGGTCTAAGAGGTATCTTGGGACCCTTAAGTTCCATTTTTCGACAATAGGCATAGTCGGTATGCACGAATGCTGCCTAAATTTTTTAGGAAAAGGCGTTGATACCCCCGCCGGCAAAGCGTTTGCGCACAAAGTGATGGATTTCTTCAGGGCAAAGATTATGGGATTCCAGGTTGAAACCGGGCATATATTCAATCTTGAAGCAACCCCCGCTGAAGGCACGGCTTACCGCTTGGCTAGGATAGATAAAAGGACACACCCGGAAATTATTACATCCGGGACGCCAGATATCCCGTATTATACCAACTCTTCCCAGCTTCCGGTCGGATATACCGACGATATATTTGAAGCGCTTGAGCACCAGGACGAGCTTCAGACAAAATACACAGGAGGAACGGTGCTTCACGGGTTTATCGGTGAGCGCATCGATTCGCCCGAAGCCTGCAAGAAGCTTGTCAAAAAGATAGCTTATAAGTTCAGGCTTCCGTATTTTACTATTACGCCGACATTCAGCGTATGCCCCGTCCATGGATATATAAGAGGGGAGCATTTCTGCT
Organism: Candidatus Saganbacteria bacterium; assembly: GCA_016223245.1. Classification (NCBI taxonomy): domain Bacteria; kingdom Bacillati; species Candidatus Saganbacteria bacterium. The sequence goes on from JACRPL010000003.1 coordinate 138,361, forward strand.
GCCCACATTTAAACGAAGAGGGGGTGAAACAAGATGAAAGACCAAGAGAAAAAGTGCTCGTTGCCAACTGAAGTTTACAGCCGAGTGGTAGGATATTTCCGTCCAGTTCAGAACTGGAACGCAGGCAAGAAAGAAGAGTTCAAGAACAGAAAGACCTATGACCCAAAGAAGAGCGCTTAAATTCAGCGGCATTCAGAAGACAACTCTTGCTGATTACCCAAACGAAATTGCGTGCACGCTTTTTGTTTCGGGATGCAATTTCCGCTGTCCTTTCTGCTACAATCCGGATCTAGTACTAGAAAGAGACGCGGGAGTTGCCATATCAGAAGACGAAGCGCTGGATTTTTTGGAGGGCCGTAAAGAGCTATTAGACGGAGTCTGTATCACTGGCGGGGAACCACTGCTCTATTATCCCGAGCTTAAAGGGTTTATCGAAAAAGCAAAAAAATTGGGATACAAAGTGAAGCTCGACACAAATGGCTCCAATCCGCAAGCCTTGAAAGAACTAATTGATGCAAAGCTTTTAGATTATGTAGCTATGGACATAAAATCTACGATCGAAAAATATATAGATTCCGTAAAAATGCCTGTCAATACCGGCAAGATCAAGGAAAGCGTCGATATTTTGAAAAGCTCCGATGTTGATTACGAGTTCAGAACGACCGTCCACACAGGTATTACAAAGGAAGATTTCAAAAGTATCGGTTCGTGGCTATCCGACAGTAAAAGGTATTTCCTCCAGCAGGTAAAATTAAATCTTGCGCTTTTAGACCCTTCTTTTGAGTATAATATATATAGTATTGCCGATCTTAATCGATTTGCCGAGGATTTGAGAAAAAATATCGATTTTGTGGGAGTGAGAGCGTGAAAATAACGAGAGCTTCTGATTACGCTATAAGGCTTTTGATGCATCTAGCCCAAGAAAAAGACGGAGAGGGAAGATCCGAGAAGATCGCGAAAGAACTCGGTATCCCTTTCAATCATTTGGCAAAACTTGTACAGATACTTGGAAGAAAAGGCTATTTAATAACAAGAAAAGGCAAAGGCGGGGGGCTAAAACTCGCGCTTGATCCAAGAAAAGTCAATCTTGCCGAAGTTATCGAAGCTATTGAGGGGCCGCTTGTAATAAGCGATTGCATCGGAAAAAATAAATTCTGCATTAGAAGCTCAAAATGCAAAATAAGGAAATGTTTCAAGACCGTCCGTGATAAGATACTCGAATTACTCCAAGAAACATCGATCCATGACATGATAGGCTAGTATGGATACTGAAAAACTGATAAAAACTGCTTTGTTCCTTTGTTTCTATGTTTCTTTGTCGCTATGTTTCTGCGTTGCTATGTCAGGGATAAAAACACCGGCAACAGACTTTACTCTTAAAGATCTAAATAATAATTCTGTCAAATTGTCAGACTATAAAGGCAAAGTCGTCCTGCTTAATTTTTTCGCAACGTGGTGTCCGCCATGCAGGGAAGAGATGCCGTCGATCGAGAAACTCCATAAGAACTTAAAAAACAAGAAATTTGCTGTTTTGGCGGTCGCGATTGATAAGAAAGGTGAGCCGGCTGTAAGACCTTTCATTGAAAAGGAAAAATATACTTTCAAAGTATTGCTCGATTCAAAAAATAAAGTCTCTGATGTCTATGGAATCCAAAGCATTCCCGCTACTTATGTCATAAATAAGAAGGGAATTATTGTTGATAAAGTTATAGGCTCATTTGATTGGACGCAAGACAAAGTAGTTCGTGTTCTAGAAGGCTTAATTAAAGAAAAATGATCCAACAAACGAACATTTCAATCATAGTCGCCTTTTTTGCGGGGATTCTCTCGTTCTTTTCGCCCTGCATATTCCCGATCATTCCATCTTACCTATTATATTTAGCCGATACGACACTTAAAGAATTTAATGAGACCGAAAACAAGAGAGAGCTCAAGCGATCGACGATCTTAAATGCTATATTATTTGTTTTAGGTTTTTCTTTGGTTTTTATTCTACTTGGAGCTGCTGCCAGCAGTATTGGGCATTTTCTTTTTAAGATAAAAGACATTATCCAAACAGTTGGCGGCATAGTAATGATCTTCTTAGGGTTATTTATCTTGGGAGTTTTTAAATTGCCTTTTTTGCATATTGAAAGAAGGTTGAACGTTGAAAGCGAAGTTGAAAGGTTCGGCTCGTTTCTTATGGGTATTACTTTTGCGGCGGCGTGGACGCCCTGCGTTGGCCCAATATTGGGTTCGATCCTTTTTATGGCAGGGGAGTCCTCTACTTTGCTCTCGGGTATCACGCTGTTATCTGTTTACTCTTTGGGATTGGCTATCCCATTTCTTCTTTCGGCTGTATTGATCGATTACGCGTTGGTTTATTTCAAGAAAATCCAAAAATATCTTTGGATATTTAATGCTATTAGCGGGTTGTTCCTTATTGCAATGGGTATTTTGATTTGGACGGGGTATTTTCAAAGCATTTCTTCTGTGTTTAATAGATAAAAATAGCCGTCAACCCGGAATAGAAATATCCAAATAATTCACCTTGACATCGACAAACCCAAATAGCATAATTAGCTTGCGATTATTTAAGGGCGGGAGAGGGAAAAAATGGCAAAAGAAAAAATAGATATAATGCTTGAAAAGATCGAGTTGTTGGAAAAAGGTCAGCAATCATTGGAAAAAGGTCAGCAGCGCAATTATGATTTAATTCAAAAACAAGGCGTCATGCTGGAACAAGTCGCATCAGATGTAAAAGCAGTCGCGGAAGGGCACGCGGTAATAAGAAGCGAAATGCGGAGAGGATTTAGCGATGTTAAAGAACAGATAAAATTGGTGGATGATAAAGTAACGTTTGTGGCCGACAAAGTAATAGGTATTGAAAAAGAAATGAAGGAACATATCCGACAACCAGCTCATGCCGTGTAATTATATCTAATAAGGGAGCCGACTATGATTGGCGCAAATTGTAGAAGTTTACTCCGAGTTGCGAGGAGCTCTCTCTCTCTCTCTCTCTCTA